>DASSPH010000077.1 GCA_035699745.1 Vicinamibacterales bacterium | reverse complement strand
CGGTCATCGATCACCGCAGCAAATACCACCCCAGAATCAGCACCACCCCGAGGAACAGCGAGCCCGCATACGCGCGGATCGAGCCTGTCTGCAGGCGGCGGAGCGTCACGCTGCCGCCGCGAATCGTGCTGCCGACGCCATTCACCGCGCCGTCGATCAGCCCGGCGTCGGCGCCGCGCCACAACACCAGCGTCGAGGCATGCTTGATCGGCTGGACGATCAGCGCGTCGTAGATTTCGTCGACGTAGTATTTGTTCAACAGCAGGGTGTAGACCGGCGTGGCGCTCCGCGCGACGCCGGCGGCAGCCCGGCGATTCCTCAGCCAGAAGTACGACGCGATGCCGATGCCGGCGAGCGCGAGCCCGAACGAGAGCCCCATCAGCATCAGCTCGGTCGTCGTATCCGCGTGCGCGTCGCCGGGAGCCGTTGCCCCGTGCCCGGCCGCCGTGTCGGGCGCCGCGGGACGACCGGGCTCGACGACCTGGAACTCGTTGATCGGCGCGACGGCGTGCGCCTCGAACGCCGGCTCGAGAAACGCCTCGATCCGGTTGTGCCCGCCGAGCGCGTGCGGCACGCCGACGAACCCCGCGACGATGGAGCCGGCGGCGAGGACGATCAGCGCCAGCGCCATCGGCGCCGGCGCATCATGCAGGTGGTGGCCAGCAGCGTGGCCCGCAGCCGGCTCTTCCTCCTCGGGGTGCGCCGGCGCCGGCGCATCATGCCGGCGCTCGCCATGGAACGTCAGGAAGACGAGACGGAACATGTAGGTGGCGGTCAGGAACGCGGTCACCATGCCGATCGCCCAGAGGATCCGGTGGCCGCCGGCGAACGTCTTCCAGAGGATCTCGTCCTTGCTGAAGAACCCGGCGAGCGGGAAGATGCCGGCGATCGCCAGCGCGCCGATCAGGAACGTCCAGTAGGTGATCGGCAGCTGCTTCCGCAGGCCGCCCATGTTGCGGATGTCCTGCTCCCCCGCCAGCGCGTGGATCACGGCGCCGGAACCGAGGAACAGCAGCGCTTTGAAGAAGGCATGGGTGTAGAGATGGAAGATCCCGGCGGCGTAGGCGCCGACGCCCATCGCCAGGAACATGTAGCCGAGCTGCGACACCGTCGAGTAGGCGAGCACGCGCTTGATGTCGTTCTGCACCAGCCCGATCGTGCCGGCCATCAGCGCCGTGGCGACGCCGATGCCGGCGACCACGGCGAGCGTGATCGGCGCGTGCTGGAACAGCACGGCGTTGCGGCCGATCATGTAGACGCCGGCCGTCACCATCGTCGCCGCGTGAATCAGCGCCGACACCGGCGTCGGCCCTTCCATCGCGTCGGGCAGCCAGGTGTAGAGCGGGATCTGCGCCGACTTGCCGGTGGCGCCGAGGAACAGCAGCAGGGTCGCCACCGTCAGCACGCCCATCGAGGTCTCGACCGGGCGCGCCGCCGCGCCGGCGGCGACGATCTGGAAATCGAGCGAGCCGAACTGCGTGAAGACGAGCAGCGTGCCGAGGAGGAAGCCGAAATCGCCGATGCGGTTGACGACGAAGGCCTTCTTGCCGGCGTCGGCGGCGGACTTCTTCTTGTACCAGAAGCCGATCAGCAGGTACGAACAGAGGCCGACCCCTTCCCAGCCGACGAACATCACCGGGAAGGTCGATCCCAGGACGAGGATCAGCATGAACGAGGCGAACAGGTTCAGGTACGAGAAGTAGCGCGCGTACTCGCTGTCCGTCTCCTCGTGCATGTAGGCGGTCGAGTAGATGTGGATCAGCGCGCCGATGCCACTGATGACGAGAATCATCAGGGCGGACAGGTGATCGAGGCGGAACTGCAGCGGGACCTGCAGATCGCCGGACGCGAGCCAGCGATAGTAGGTCTCCTCGTGCCACGGCTGGCCGGCGTCCTGGACCAGCGACCAGACGCTGGCCGCCGAGACGGCGAACGAGCCGATGATGGCGAGGCAGGCGACACCGCCCGACACGGATTTCGGCAGCCGCTTTCCGAGGAAGGCGTTGACCAGGAACCCGAGCAGCGGCAGGAGCGGGATGAGCAGGAGCGTCACGATCTACGCTCCGGGCACAAAGGCCACAAAGAACACGAAGACCTCAAAGGCTCTTGGTGAGCTTCGTGATCTTTGTGGCCTTTGTGCCGGAGCGTGTGCCGTAAGCCGTTCAGCGTGTCTACCATTTCAGTGAAGTGAAAGCCTCCGGGCTCAAGGTTTCCTTGTGCCGGAAGAGCGAGATCACCAGGGCCAGGCCGACCGCCGCTTCCGCCGCCGCGACGGTCATCACGAAGAAGGTGATGATCTGTCCGTCGACGGTCCCGAGATAGCGGCCGACCGCGACGAACGTCAGGTTCACGGCGTTCAGCATGATCTCGATCGAGAGCAGGATCGTGATCAGGTTGCGGCGCAGGAACACGCCGGCGGTGCCGATGGCGAACAGCACGCCCGACAGGACGAGATAGTGGTTCAACGAGACTGCCTCAGCGCTCATGCCGCCCCTTTCCCGCGATCACGACCGCGCCGACCATCGCCACGAGGATCAGGATCGACGTCACTTCGAAGGCGAACGCGTGCGCGGTGAAGAGCTGCGCGCCGATCTCCGCCACCGAGCTGATCGACGACACCGCGCCGGGATCGGTGCTGAACGAGGTGATGCCGAGCCGCGACAGCCCCCACGCGACCTCGATGCCGAGCAGCAGCGACAGCGCCACGCCCAGGCGCATCGCCCGCGGCCCGATCGCCGACTTCGGCAGGTCGTCCTCGGTCTTCGCGTTCAGCAGCATGACCACGAACAGGAAGAGGACCATGATGGCGCCGGCGTAGATGATGATCTGCGTCACCGCGGTGAACGGCGCGTCGAGCAGGATGTAGAGCCCCGCCAGCGCGCCGAACGACACGATCAGCAGCATCACGCTGTGCATCGGGTTGCGCTGCCCGATCACGCCCAGCGACGCCAGCACGGCGATCGCGGCAAAGATATAGAAAGCGATCACGTCCTCATCCCAACCAGATCACGAACGCTGCCGTGGCGACCAGGTTCAGCACCGCCGCGGGCAGCAGCCACTTCCATCCGAACTCCATCAGCTGGTCGTAGCGGTAGCGCGGCAGCGTCCACCGCATCCAGACGTAGAAGAACAGGATCAGGAACACCTTGACCAGGAACCACACCCAGCCCAGCCAGTCGGGCAGGAACGGCCCCAGCCAGCCGCCGAGATACAGACTGGTCGCCACCGCGGAGACGGTGACCATGTTGATGTACTCGGCGAGGAAGAACAGCGCGAAGGACATGCTGCTGTATTCGGTGTGGTAGCCGGCGACGAGTTCCTGCTCCGCTTCCGGGAAATCGAAGGGGGCGCGGTTCGTCTCGGCGACGCCGGCGGTCAGGTAGATCAGGAACCCGAGCGGCTGCAGGACGATGTACCACTTCGGGATCACGTAGTACCAGTAGCCGGACTGGTTCATCACGATCTCGCGGAGCGAGAGCGATCCCGCCAGCATCACCACGGCGGCCAGCGACAGCCCGTAGGCCAGCTCGTAGCTGATCATCTGCGCCGCCGAGCGCAGCCCGCCGAGCAGCGCGTACTTGCTGTTCGAGCTCCAGCCGGCCAGCACGATGCCGTAGATGCCCATCGACGCGATCGCGAAGACGACCAGCACCGCCACGTTCACGTCGGTGACCTGCAGCCGCAGCGGCTCGTCGAGCAGCCCGAACAGCGTCGTCTCCGTCCCGAACGGGATGACGGAGAACGCCGCGAAGGCGGTGGCGGTGGAGATCACCGGCGCGATGAGGAACACCAGCGTGTCCGCCGCCGCCGGCTTCAGGTCTTCCTTGAACAGCAGCTTGATGACGTCGGCGAAGGGCTGCAGCAGCCCCTCGGGCCCGACCCGGTTGGGCCCCGGCCGGTCCTGGATGTAGGCGCAGACCTTGCGCTCCATCCACACCATGAACGCCGCCGACAGCACCAGCAGATTGAAGATGACGAAGATCAGGACGAAGTGGGCGATCAGCGTCGGCGTGATGAACGTGGGCATCAGTGCGCCGCCGCCACCGTGCCGCGCGCGCGCCAGTCGGCGCCGACGGTGCAGCGTCCTTCGCGGATGTGCGCCTCGTACTCGGCGCGGAAGTGCTTCAGCGTCGTCAGCGGCGGCGTCGCTTCGGCGTCACCGAACGCGCACAGCGTCTTGCCGGCGATGTTGTTGGCGACGCTGGTGAGCAGATCGAGATCGCGCAGCTCGCCGTCGCCGCGCTCGATCTTCGCCAGAATCTTGTAGAGCCAGTCGCCCCCCTCGCGGCACGGCGTGCACTTGCCGCACGACTCGTGCTTGTAGAAGTGCATCAGGTTCATCGCCGCCCACACCATGCACGTGGTCTCGTCCATGACGATGATGCCGGCGGAGCCGAGCATCGATCCCGCGTTGACGACGGCATCGAAGCTGGCCGGGATGTCGAGCTGGTCGGGGAGCAGGATCGGCACCGAGGAACCGCCCGGGATCACCGCCTTGAGCTGGTGGCCGCCGCGGATGCCGCCGGCGTGCCCGTAGATCAGGTCCTTCAGCGTGACGTGCATCGACGCTTCGTAGACGCCGGGCTTCTGCACGTGGCCGCTGACGCAATAGAGCTTCGGGCCGCCGTTCTTCTCCGGGCCGAGGCCGGCGAACCACTCCGCGCCGTTCAGCACGATCGGCGGCAGGTTGCAGAGGGTCTCGACGTTGTTCACCGCGGTGGGACAGTCGTAGAGGCCCGACACCGCGGGGAACGGCGGCTTGATCCGCGGCTGGGCGCGCTTCCCTTCGAGCGATTCGATCAGCGCCGTCTCTTCCCCCGCTTCGTAGGCGCCGGCGCCGCGGTGGATCACGATGTCGCAGTCCCAGCCGCTGCCCATGATGTTCTTCCCGGCGTAGCCTTCGGCGTAGGCCTTCTTCAGCTCCGCTTCCATGATCCGCTGCACGTGGTAGAACTCGCCGCGGATGTAGATGTAGGCGACCTTGGCGCGGATCGCCCAGCAGCCGATCAGGCAGCCCTCGAACAGCAGGTGCGGGTTGCGCTCCATCAGCACGTGGTCCTTGAACGTGCCGGGCTCGCTCTCGTCCGCATTGCAGCAGATGTATTTCGGCTTGTCGGTCTTCTGATCGACGAAGCCCCACTTCATGCCGGTGGGGAATCCCGCGCCGCCGCGGCCGCGCAGCCCCGACGCCTTGACCATGTCGATCAACGCGTTCGGCTCCATCGCCAGCGCCCTGCGCAGCCCCTCGTAGCCCTGATGCTTCTTCAGATAGAAGTCGAGCGCGTACGAGTGCGGCTCACGGATGTACTTGGTAAGAACAGGCTCCATCTATCTCTCGATGTGCAGGTGACAGCCCGTCAGCGCCGCTGCACCGCGTTGACGCAGATCGTCGACCAGCCTGGCGCAGCTCTCCGGCGTCGCCCGCTCGTGCCAGTGCTCGTTGTTGACCATCACCACCGGCGCCCGATCGCAGGCGCCCAGGCACTCGAACTCGAGCAGCGTGAACATGCCCGAGGCGTCGGTCTCGCCGACTTTCAGTCCGAGCTTCTCGCCGAGCGACTCGGTCACCCGCTCCGCCCCGGCCAGCGCGCACGACAGCGTGCGGCACACCTGCAGCACGTACTTGCCCACCGGCGCCTTGAAGAACATCACGTAGTAGCTGGCGACGTCCTCCACCTCCGCCGGCGTGATCCGCAGGAACTCCGCGACGTGCCGCAGCGCGCTCGCCGTCAGGTAGCCCTGCTGCTCCTGCACGAGATACAGCGCCGCCAGCACCGCCGACTTGCGCCGTTCCGGCGGATACTTCGCGCAGATCTCCTCGAGCTGCGCCGCGCGCTCCGGAGTGTAGTTGAACGGCTCCCCTTTGTGCAGCAGTACGCGGTCGGAGCGATGGTGCCCCTCGCCGTACGGCATGATCGGATGGAAACTCATCGATCGACATCCCCCATGACGACGTCGGTGGAGCCGATCACCGCGATGACGTCGGCGATCATGCCCCCTTCGATCATCCGCGGCAGCGCCTGGCAGGCGTAGAACGTCGCCGGCCGCATCTTGATCCGGTACGGACGATTCGCCCCGTCCGACACGATGTAGACGCCGTGCTCGCCGCGCGGCCCTTCGACCGGCACGTAGGCCTCGCCCGGCGGCACGGTGAAGCCCTGCGAGTAGATGAGGAAGTGCTGAATCAGCGCCTCCATCTCCGAGTAGACGCGGTCCTTCGGCGGCGGGACGATGCGGTAGTCCTGGATGTCGTACGGCCCGCGCGGAGAGATCCGCGCCAGCGCCTGCCGGGCGATCTTCACGCTCTCGCGCATCTCCGCGACGCGGACGAGATAGCGGTCGTAGACGTCCCCCTTGGTCGCCGTCGGCACCTTGAAGTCGTAGGTCTCGTAGCCGAGGTAGGGGAACGTCTTCCGCACGTCGTAGGGGATGCCGATGGCGCGCGCCATCGGACCGACCAGGCCGTACTGGACGTGATCCTCGGCCGACAGCTGGCCGACCCCCTGCGTGCGCTTCAGCCAGATCTCGTTCTTGGTGAGCAGCCCCTCGTACTCGTCCACCCTCGCCGGGAAGCCGTCGAGGAACGAGGTCACCGCCTCGTGGAACCCGAACGGCAGGTCCTCGCGCAAGCCGCCGATGCGGATGTAGCTCGGGAACATCCGGAAGCCGGCGAGCATCTCGTTGATGTCGAGAATCTTCTCGCGATCGGTCAGGCAGTACATCAGCACCGACACCGCGCCGACCTCCAGCGCGTGGGTGCCGAGGCTCACCAGGTGGCTGGCGATCCGCTGCAGCTCGGCGATCAGGATGCGGATGTCCTTCACCCGCGCCGGCATCTGATCCTCGACGCCGAGCAGCCGCTCGACCGAGAGAGAGAACGCCAGCGAGTTGGACTGCGCGCCGAGGTAGTCCATGCGCTCGACGAGCGGAATCACCTGCTGCCACTTCTTCTGCTCGGCGGTCTTCTCGATGCCGGTATGAAGGAAGCCGATCGTCGTGTCGGCCTTGATGATCGTCTCGCCGGAGAGCTGCACCACGATGTTCAGCACGCCGTGCGTGCTGGGGTGCTGCGGCCCCATGTTGACGGTCATCGTCTCGCTGCGGAGCTCAGGCATCTTCTCGGTACTGTCCTTCGCAACTGGCTGCGGCCGCTTCGTCGTCGCGGCCGATGCGCGCGGTCCCCGTCCCGTTACAGGTCACTCTCGATGACTTCGCACATCACATGCAGGATCGTCCGGTGGACTTCCTGCACCCGGGCCGTGTTCTGGTCCGGCACGTTCACGTGAATCTCCGCCGCCGCGCCGATCGCCCCGCCGTCGCGGCCGGTCAGCGCGATGGTCTTCAGCCCGCGCGACCGCGCCGCCAGCAGCGCCATCAGCACGTTGGGCGACTCGCCGCTGGTCGAAATCCCGAGCGCGATGTCCCCCGGCTGCCCCAGCGCCTCGATCTGCCGCACGAACACCTGCTTGTACGAGTAGTCGTTGGCGACACTCGTCAGGATGCTCGCGTCCACCGTCAGGGCGATCGCCGGCAGCGCCGCCCGCTCCCGCTGGAAGCGGCCGACCAGCTCCGACGAGACGTGCTGCGCGTCGGCGGCGCTCCCGCCGTTGCCGAACACCAGCAGCTTCCGTCCGCTCTTCAGCGCGTCGGCCATCGCCTGCGCCGCGACCAGCATCGGTCCCGTGTTCTGCCGCACCCGCTCGTGCAGCGCGGCGGCCGCAGCGAACACGGCGTCGGCGAGCCGCGCGTGGTCGCGGGCCGCCACTCAGCCTCCCCGCGCCCGGTCGCGATTCGCGCGCAGGTTGGCCGCGAACTGCTCCGGCGTCAGCTGCAGCGGCTCGTAGACCTTCGGCGTCATCTTGATCTGGACGGGATAGTCCTTCCGCGCCGGATGCCCCTCCCAGTCCTCGGGCATCAGAATCCGCCGCAGGTCGGGGTGGCCATCGAAATGGATCCCGAACAGGTCGTAGACCTCGCGCTCCCCCCAGTTCATCGACTTCCACACGCCCGAGATCGTCGGCAGGCGCGGATCGCCGCCGGGCACCCGGACCTTCATCCGCAGCCGCTTCGGCGTGTCGCCGAAGCCGGGCACCCCGAGCGAGACGAGATGCACCATGACCTCGAAGCGGGGCTCGCGCGGGAACAGGTCCACGCCGGTGATGTCGGCGGCGAAGGTGAACTGCAGCGCGGGCAGATCGCGCAGCGCGAAGGCGACCTCCGTCAGGTGCTCGCGCGCGACGTAGATCGCCGGCATCCCGTCCGCGGCGGCGTAGGGTTCGACCGCTCCGTCGGGCACCGAGCCGCGAAGGGCCTCGATGATCTCAGGCGTAGTCATCCGTTGATGATGAGCGGCTTCGGCACGCGGGAGGTCTCGCTCGAGAGTTCCGTCAGCTTCTGCTGATCGATCTTGCGCTGCAGCTGGACGATGCCGTAGATGAGCGATTCGGGACGCGGCGGGCAGCCGGGCACGAAGACGTCGACCGGCACGATCTGATCGACTCCCTGCACCAGCGCGTAATTGTCGAACACGCCGCCGATCGAGGCGCACGCCCCCATCGAGATCACGTACTTCGGCTCCGGCATCTGATCGTAGATGCGGCGCAGCACCGGCGCCATCTTGCGCGACAGCCGGCCGGCCACGATCATCAGATCGGACTGGCGCGGCGAGCCGCGGAAGACCTCGGCGCCGAAGCGGGCGATGTCGTAGCGCGACGTGCTCATCGCCATCATCTCGATGGCGCAGCAGGCCAGCCCGAACGTCACCGGCCAGATCGACGAGCGCCGCGCCCACTGCACCATCTTGGTGACAGTGGTGGTGAGGACGGGAATCTCGATCTCACTCATCGGCTTTCATGTCCCCAATCGAACACGCCCTTGCGCCAGACGTAGATGTAGCCGGCCAGCAGGATCGCGAAGAACAGGATCAGCTGGAGGAACCCGGTCCAGCGCAGCTCGCGCAGCGCCATCGCCCAGGGATACAGGAAGGCGATTTCGATGTCGAACAGCAGGAAGATCATGGCCACCAGGTAGAACTTGACCGGATGGCGCTCGCGCGCGTCGCCCACCGGCGGCATGCCGCACTCGTAGGGGGCGAGCTTCTCGGGCGTGGGGCGCCTCGGGCCGACCAGCCGGCCGAGGCCGATGTTGAACACGGCGAACCCGACGCCGAGCCCGATCATAATAAGGATAGGCAGCCAGGGAGGCATCATTTAACCGAGCGGCTTCGCATGGGCGCTTGTGAAGTTTTTCTCAATCGTTCAACCTTGGATGCTATCACAATCATTTCATGCGAATCGCGTGGTTCAGTCCCTTCCCGCCGGTGCGCACCGGCATCGCCGACTGCAGCGCCGAGCTGGTCGCGGCGCTCCGCGGCCGCGGTCACGACATCCACCCGTATCCGGCCGAGTCGGCGCACGATTTTCCCTGGACCCATCGCCGGCGTCCCTACGACCTCATCGTCTATCAGTTCGGCAACTCGTCGCACCACGACTACGAGTGGGCGTACGCGCTCCGCTACCCGGGACTGGTCGTCCTTCACGACACGTGCCTGCACCACGCGCGGGCCGCGTTCCTGCTGAGGGAGCGGCGCCCCGACGACTACCGTGCCGAGTTCGCCTGGAGCCATCCCGACGCGCCGCGCGACGCCGCCGAGCTGGCCGTCGCCGGGCTCGACTCGCGTCTCTTCTACGCGTGGCCGATGATCCGGGCGCTCACCGAATCCGCGCTGCTCGTCGCCACGCACGGGGCCGCGTCCGCAGTCCCGAGTCTCGCGTCCCGCAGGCCTGTCTCGATACGACTGGGGCACGGCGCCTTCGTGGCGCCGGACGCCGCGCGCGCCGCGCGGGCACGGGTGCGGGCGCGATATGGCATCGCCGACACCGACGTCCTCTTCGGCGTCTTCGGCGGCCTCACGCCGGAGAAGCGGCTCGTCCAGGTGCTCGGCGCGCTGCGCGCCGTCGTGCCGTACGCGGCGTCGGCCCGGCTGCTCCTGTCGGGGGCCCGCGCCGCGCACTTCGACCTCGACGCCGCCATCGAGGCGCACGGGCTCGCCGATCGCGTGCTCGTCACCGGCTACCTGCCGGAGCAGGACCTGACGGATCATCTCGCCGCGTGCGACGTGAGCCTGAATCTGCGCTGGCCGTCGGCCGGCGAGACTTCGGGCGCCTGGCTCCGTGCGCTCGCCGCCGGTGTGCCGACCATCATCACGGATCTGGCGCATCTCGCGGACGTGCCGTCGCTGGATCCACGCACCTGGGCAGTCCGGCCGTCCGCCGCGCGCGCTCCGCTCTCCGCCTCCCGCACCCCGCGCTCCGCGGCCGGCTCGCAGGGTCCGGTGACGGTCGCGATCGACATCCTCGACGAGGATCACTCGCTGCGGATGGCGATGCGGCGGCTCGCGCTCGACCCGAACCTGCGCGCCGAACTGGGATCGAACGGGCAGGCGTGGTGGCAGCGCGAGCACTCGCTCGCGGCGATGGTCGAGGACTACGAGACACTGTTCGGGATGCTCGGCGCGGGCGCCGGGCGGCAGGTCTCCGAGCCACGCGCGGCGGGTGACGTGCCCGCGCATCTGCGAGCCGCCGGCGACGGGAAACTGCGCGCCCTGCTGGAACCGTTCGGAGTCGCGTCGCCGATATGACCATCACGCTCAACGGGGATCCCTTCGAGACCGACGCGCCGACCATTGCTGACCTGCTGGCGCGCCTCGACATCGACCCGCGCCGGGTCGCCGTCGAGCGCAACTTCGTGGTCGTCAAGCGCGACGCGTACAGCGCGACGCCGATCGAGACCGGCGATCAAATCGAGATCGTGAATTTCGTCGGCGGCGGATGAGGAAATCTGGAAATTTGGAAGTTTGGAAATCTGGAAATTTGGAAATCCGGGAATTTGGAAATCCGGTAATCTGGGACCATGGATCGCTTTGAAATTGCCGGGCGGGAGTTCACCTCGAGGCTGCTGATCGGCACGGGCAAGTATCCGTCGCATCAGATCATGCAGGAAGCGCATGCGGCGTCGGGGGCCGAGGTCGTGACGGTGGCGGTGCGGCGCGTGAACATCACCGACCGCAGCAAGGAGTCGATGCTCGACTACATCGATCCCAAGCGCTACTTCCTGCTGCCCAACACCGCGGCGTGCTACACCGCCGAGGACGCGATTCGCACGGCGCGGCTGGGGCGCGAGGTCGGCCTGTCGCATTGGGTGAAGCTCGAGGTGATCGGCGACGAGAAGACGCTGTTTCCCGACAACGAGGCGCTGCTCGAAGCGACGCGGGTGCTCGTGAAGGAAGGCTTCGTCGTCCTCCCCTACACGAACGACGATCCGGTCATGTGCCGGAAGCTGGAAGACGCCGGGGCCGCCGCGGTGATGCCGCTGGGGGCGCCGATCGGGTCGGGGCTCGGCATCCAGAACCCCAACAACATCCGGATCATCAAGGAGCAGGCGGGCGTGCCGGTGATCGTCGATGCCGGCGTCGGCACCGCGTCCGACGCGACGTTCGCGATGGAACTGGGCGCCGACGCGGTGCTGATGAACACGGCGATCGCGCTCGCGCGGGATCCGGTGGCAATGGCCCGGGCGATGCGGCTCGGCGTCGAGGCGGGCCGGCTGGCGTTCCGCGCCGGCCGCATTCCGCGCAAGCCGTACGCGTCGGCCAGCAGCCCGATCGAGGGGACGATCGCCGCCAGCCGCGCGTGAGCGCTAAGGTATACTCACCCGACGTGCTCAAGCAGGACACGCTCGCGCGGCTGCGCTCGCTGGGCGCCGCCTGCGCAATCCTCGCCGCGATCGTCCTCGCCGTCCCCGCGTCCGCCTCGCAGCGCCCGTCCGCCGCTCCACGGCGCGAAAAGCCGGTCCCCTTCGCCGCAGGCGAGAAACTGAGCTACGAGGTGTCGTGGTCGTCCTACCTCACCGCCGGCGGCGCGACGATTCACGTCGCGGAGAAGAAGCCGTCGTACGGCTCGACGGCGTACTACATCGTCGCCGAAGGGCGGCCGACGCCGCTGCTCTCGAAGCTCTACTCGCTGTACTACAAGGCCGACACGCTGCTGGACGTCTACTCGCTCCTGCCGCAGCGCGGCTCGGTCTACAGCGAAGAGGGAAAGCGGCGCCGCATGAAGACGACGATGTTCGAGCATCCCGCGCGGCGCGCCGAATACCAGGTCGAGACCCGCAGCGTGGTGAAGAAGAGCGTCGGCATTTCGCCGGCGGCGCAGGATCCGCTCGGCGCGCTGTTCGTGCTGCGCTCGATCCCGCTCCAGGCCGGCGAGAAGATGACGATGCCGATCTGTGACGGCGGCCTCAGCTACAAGGTGCTGATCCAGGCCGGGGGCACCGAGACCGTCAGGACCAACGAGGGGGAGGTCGCGGCGCAGCGGCTGTCGATCACGCCGCCTCCCGAATCCGGCGCCAACGCGCTGTCAGTGTGGCTCTCGACCGACACGGCGCGGGTGCCGGTCAAGATGTCCGCCCAGCTTCCCGTCGGGGCGTTCGTCCTGACGCTGTCGTCGCGCCGGTGACCGAGCCGCACGAACCGCTCGAGGCCACGCTCCGCCGGCTGGCGCGGGAGCGCGACGAGGCGGACGCCCGCTACAACACCGCGCTCACGGCGCTCGATCAGGTCCCGCTGCGGACGCCGCGGCTGCCGGCGCCGCCGCCGCACTACGACGAGCAGCAGATCACGCCGCTCAATCAGGCGTGCGACGTGCTGGTCGCGCCGCCGGTGCGCGGCGGCCTGAAGGGGCGGCTGGCAGCGTTCGTCTGGCGGCTGGTCGCGCCCACTCTCGAGAGGCAGGCGGCGTTCAACTCCATCGTCGTCGATCACATCAACCGCAACGTGCGGGCGCACCGCGCCGCGCACGACGTGGCGGCGGGCACGGCCGACGCCGTGCACGCGCACATGGACGACCTGCAGGCGTTCCGCGCGCGCTTGATGCTGTACCTGCAGCAGATCACGCCGTTCGTCGACACCAAGGATCGCGACACCGGCGCCGGGGCGCTGACGGTGAACGCCGCCGTCAACGCGCTCGCGGACGACGTCGCGAAGCGGCAGGAATCCATGGCGGCGCAGCAGGCGCGGATCGAGGCGCGGCTCGCGGATCTCGCGGCGGTGCAGGATCAGATCCAAACGCTGGCTGGTGTCGCGCACCAGGCCGCGCTCGCGGCGAAACGGGAAATCGAGCGGCTGATGGCAGCTCCGGGCGATGCCGCGCGTGCGAGCGAACCGGGACCCGCGCCCTCGACGCCGGGTGTGCCGCAGGCGAGCCGCCAGCTCGATTCGTACAAGTACGTCGGGTTCGAGAACCAGTTCAGAGGCTCGCAGGAGACGATCCGCGCGCGGCTGGAAAGCTACCTGCCGTACTTCGCGAGCGCCAGCGACGTGCTCGACGTGGGCTGCGGGCGCGGGGAGTTCCTCGACCTGCTCGCGGATCGCGGCGTCACGGCGCGCGGGCTGGATCTCAATCACGAAATGGTGGAGGTCTGCCGCGCGCGCGGACTCGACGTGGCCGAAGGAGACGCCGTGTCGTACCTCGACGCGCTGCCCGATGCGTCGCTCGGCGGCCTGTTCGCCGCGCAGGTGGTCGAACACCTCCGGCCGGAATACCTGCTCAGGTTCCTCGAGCTGGCCCACCACAAGCTGCGGCCTGGGGCGCCGATCGTGCTCGAGACGCTGAATCCGGCGTGCTGGGTGGCGTTCTTCGAGAGCTACATCCGCGACATCACGCATGCCTGGCCGCTGCATCCCGAGACGCTGCGCTACCTGGTGCTGGCGAGCGGCTTCACGGCGGCGCGCATCGAGTACCGCTCGCCGGTGCCGCCGCAGGACAGGCTGCAGCCGATTGCGGCGCCCGACGCGGCGCCCGACCTGGTCGAAGCGTTCAACGGCAACGTCGAGAAGCTCAACGCGCGGATGTTCACGTTCATGGACTACGCGATCGTGGGCACCAACGCCTGACGGCGGATGTCGCTGGTCTCCTGGACGGGCCGCCGGCTGTCAGCGAAGCTGACGCGGATCACGCTCGATCGCTTCATCGCCGACCACGCCTCGACCCGCCTGACGCTCGACATCGGGGCGCAGAACGGCCCATATGCGGCGCTGTTTCCGCGGCGCGTCGGCCTCGACATCCAGCCCGGCGCGGGCGTGCGCATCATCGGCGACGCGCAGGCGCTGGGGATCCGCGACGGCGCCGTCGCGGTGGTGCTCTGCACGGAGGTCCTCGAACACCTGCCCGAGCCGCAGCGCGCGATCGACGAGATGTTCCGCGTTCTCGAACCCGGGGGGGAACTGCTGCTCACCACGCGGTTCCTCTTCCCGCTGCACGATACGCCTCACGATTACTTCCGCTACACGAAGTACGGATTGCGGCATCTGCTGCGCCGGTTCGAGATCGTCGAGCTTCGCGAAGAGACGGACTCGATCGGCGCCGTGGCCGTGCTGCTGCAGCGCCTCGGGATGCAGGCCGAAACGCTGCGCTGGACGCCGCTCCGCGCGCTCTGGCTGATCGCCGCCCGGGTGTTCCGCCGCTTCGGTTTCCTGATCACCGCGGAGTACGGGGACAGCCGGCGCCGCCGACGCGAGCGCGGCATCATGACCAGCGGCTATCACGTCGCCTGCCGGAAACCATCCGCATGAAGCCGGCGACGGCCGCTGCGATCGTCGCCGCCGCGACGGCCGCGATCTACTGGCCGGCGCTGCACGCGGGGTTCGTGGGGGACGACTTCATGATCCTGCATCGGCTGCGGGACCTCACGGGACCCGCGGACGTCAGTCGGTTCTTCCGCGGCGAGTTCTTCGAGTACTACCGGCCGATCGGCTTCCTGGCGCACGCGGCGGACTGGGCGGTCGCCGGCGCCGATCCGCGGCAGTTCCATCTCACCAACCTGCTGCTGCACGCCGCCAGCACGCTGATCGTGCTGCTCATCGGCGTCCGGCTGGCGCCCGGGACGCCGGCGGGATTCGCCGCCGCGCTGCTGTTCGCCCTTCACGCGTCCAACCACGAAGCCGTGGTGTGGGTCTCGGCGCGGTTCGATCTGCTCGCCACGTTCTTTTCACTGGCGGCGCTCTGGTGGATGGTCCGCGAAGGGGCCGCGCAAGCGGTCGTCCCGCCGCTGCTGTTTCTACTCGCGGTGCTCTCGAAAGAGTCCGCCGTGGCCCTGCCGGTCGCGGCCGCGTCGTACCTGGTCTTCCAGCGGCGCGCGGGGACGGCCGAAACCATCCGTCGCCTTGCGCCGTGGCTCGCGGCGTTGGCGGCGTATGCCGTCCTGCGATCGCTTGGCGGCGGCGTCTCGCCAATCGGCGGCGCCTCGCGGCTGCCCAAACTCGCCGCCTTCGCCTCGGCGCTGCTGCTGTTGCTGCTGCTGGCGGACGGGCGATGGCTGCGCGTCCGCGCCTGGCTGCGCGAGCGCCGCACCATCGCGGCGTGCGCGATGCTGCTCGCGGTCGGGCTTGCCGCCGGTGCCGCCGCTGCGAACGGCGGCGCGGGGCTCGCGGCCGACAAGCTGGCGGTCGCCGGGTTCGCGCTCTTTCATCTCGCCTCGCCGGTCCTCGACGTCTTCGATCGCACGCCGTTCTATCAGGACGCAGGAACGGCGATGTACTGGCTCGGCGGCGCCATCGCGCTCGCCGCGGTCGCCGCGCTCGCCTGGCGGACGCTGCTCGACGACGGGCGCGTGTGGTTTCTCGGCGGATTTCTGCTGGCAGCCCTGATTCCAATCTCCGCCCTCACCGAAGGCGCTCGCTACCTGTACCTGCCGTCCGCTGCGGTGTCGCTGCTCTGCGGCGTGCTGCTTGCCGACACCAGCGGCGCCCTGCGCAGGGGCGCGATCGCAGCCGTCGTGATCTTCGTCGCCGTGTCGGCGGGCCAGATCGCGTTGAAGGTCCGCGACTGGAACTGGGCCGGCAGGCTGACCGCGCAAGGATCGGCGCTCGTCGACGCCTCGCTCGCGCCGGCGTGCGGCGGCGATGTGATCTTTCTCACCGCGCCGGTCGCCATCCGCGGCGTGTACACGCACTTCTATTACGAGACCTTCGAGCTGCCGCGCGGATGCATGCCGGAGACGTTCCAGATCCTTGCCCGCGTCGTCCGGCAGGACGCTGCGATCGTGGCGCGGTGGACGGATGCGTCGTCGATCGAGATCACCGCGCCCGACTATCGCGGCAACCTCGTGTTCGCCGCCGACCTGCGGCATTTCGACCGGCCGTTGCGGGAGGCCGGGCCGATCGCCCTGACGACGCCGCTGGGTGATCTGCGCGGTGAACGGTCCGGCCGGGCGCTGCGGCTGACGCTCACGCTCGCCGCCGCCGTGCTCGACCGATCGCCCCGCATCTTCTATTACAGCGAGGGCCGCATTCTGGCGCTGGCGAAGTGACTATAATCGCCGCCGAGGTCAGCTCCACGTCTCCGATGCTTTCGCTGGTCATTCCCGTCTACAGGAACCAGGAGAATCTGCCGCGCCTGTTCGGCGAGCTGGAGGCGTTCGCGGCCAGGTTCGCGGCGCCGCTGGAAGTGGTGTTCGTGGTGGACGGATCGCCCGATGCGTCGCTGCGGATTCTGCAGGAACGGCTGCCGGCGTGGGGACTCCGCACGCAGCTCCTCGAGCTCAGTCGCAACTTCGGGTCGTTCGCGGCGATCGCCGCAGGTCTGCAGGCGGGCCGGGGCGAGCACTTTGCCGTCATCTCGGCGGACCTGCAGGAGCCGCTCGAGCTCGTCGCCGAGTTTCAGCGGGTGCTGGCCGGTGGAGATGCGGACGTCGTGTTCGGCCATCGGATCAGCCGTGCGGATCCGCGGACCTCGCACGTCATGTCGGAGAGCTTCTGGCGCGTCTACCGCCGTTACGTCGTGCCCGACATGCCGAAAGGCGGCGTCGACATGTTCGGCTGCACGCGCCAGGTGCGCGACCACCTCGTCGCCATGCGCGAGGTCAACACGAACCTGGTCGCGCTGCTGTTCTGGCTCGGGTTCCGCCGTGCCTTCGTTCCGTACGAGCGGCGCGCCCGCCTCGAGGGCAGGAGCGCGTGGACGTTCGGCCGCAAGCTGCGGTACGCGCTCGACAGCGTGTTCTCGTTCACCGACCTGCCGGCACGGCTGCTGCTGCTCCTCGGCGCCGCCGGCACCGGCCTCGCCATCGTGGCCGGGCTCACGGTGTTCATCGGATGGCTGGCGGGACGCATTCCGGTGCTCGGCTACACGCCGCTGATGCTCGTGATTACCTTCTTCGGCGGGCTGACCGCGCTGGGTCTGGGGATCACCGGGCAGTACCTCTGGCTGACGCTGCAGAACGCGCGGGCGCGCCCGAACTTCATCGTCAAGTCGGCCGCCTCGTTCAATCAGCCGTCCGCGCCTCGCTGACCAGCGACGTCCCCCCGGAAATGGGGACTGTCCCCTTTTCCGGGGCGGCGACAGGGACTTACGGCCGGTGAAGATGGAAAGTGGGCGGAATTCGACGGATCTGGCGTGCGCGCGACGCGGAAACGGGGACAGTCCCCATTTCAGCGGCCGAGCATCGCGCGAAACGCGTCGTAGTCGCGGATGTAGTCGTCCGGATCGTACGGATCGGACGCGAGCACCAGCAGCAGCGCGTCTGCCGAATACTTGTACTGAATCGCCCACACCATCGGCGGCAGGTACAACCCCAGGTTCGGCTCGGCCAGCACGATCTCCTCACTGTGCACGCCATCGTCCACGACCACGTTCACCGAGCCGCGGACGCAGACGAGAAACTGCTGGCAGCGCCGGTGCGCGTGCTCGCCGCGGACGTCCTTGCCGGGTACGTCGAAGACGATGAAGTACCGCGCCGGCGGGAACGGCACGTGGGTGCCGACCTCGGCCGCCGACAGGCTGCCGCGAAGGTCGTCGACCAGCACCAGGCGGTGCAGCGTCACCCCCGCCACCGACGTCGGTGTGACCTGCGGCCCCGCCGTGGACGCCGGCGCAGGGGCCGAGGCCTGCGTGCGCCGCGGCGTGTCGACGTAGCCGACAATGCGGGCGGGATTGCCTGAGACGATCGCGCGCGCCGGCACGTCGTGCGTCACCACCGCGCCCGCCCCGACCATCGCGCCGGCGCCGATACGCAGCCCCGGCAGGACGTTGGCGCCGCTGCCGATCGAGGCGCCGCGGCCGAGGTGCGTCTGCAGCACGCGCGCCTGATACCGCTTGCTGCGCGGATACTTGTCGTTCGAGAACGTCGCGTTCGGCCCGATGAACACCTCGTCGGCGACGCGCAGGCCGTCCCAGAGCTGGACGCCGCTCTTGACCGTCACGCGATCCCCGACGACGACGTCGTTCTCGATGAACACGTGATCGCAGATGTTGCAGTCGGCGCCGATGCGGGCGCCGGGCAGCACGTGGGCGAAGGCCCACACGCGCGAGTTCGGACCGATCGCGGTGCTCTCGCAGAGCGCCTGCGGATGCACGAAGAACCCGCCCGTGGAGACCAGCTTGTCAGACATGGTGTGCGGCGATCGTAGCGCGCATCCGCGCGCCGGGGCAACGGGGCGCGCCGCGCGATCGCGTGAGATACTGAACGGCGGGAGTGCGCCGGAAACCGTCCATAGTCGTCCTGCTATTGACCGCGGCGGCAGCCTTCGCCCTGCTGCTGCGCTGCGTCTCGATCGCCGAGCCGCTCGGCATCGATCAGAGCCTCTGGGCGTCGGCGGTGCGCGGCATGTCGCGCGGCCAGCTGCTCTATCGCGACGTCTGGGAGCAGCGTCCCCCGGGGATTTACTGGATCTATCTCGCCGGATTCAACGCGTTCGGCTGGACGCCCGCCGCGGTGGCGTGGCTCGACGTGCTCGCGGCGGCGTCTACCGCCGTCCTGCTCGCCCTGGTCGGGCGCACGCTGGCCGGGCCGGCAACCGGGGCGCTGGCGGCGGCGATGTATACCGTGTTGACGATGCCGGCATGGCTCTACGGCCACGGCGGCTTCCTCGAGCGCAGCGTCTGCGAAACGTTCATCGCGGTGGCGGTGTCGCTCGGCGCATGGGCCGCGGCGGGCGTGCGCGCGACCGGTTCGATGCCGGCGGCAGCGGTCCTCGGCCTCGCGGCCGGGGCCGCCGTGGTCCTGAAGCCGAACGCCGGTCTCTACTTTCCCGCGCTGCTGTCGTGGATCGTGCTCTACCGGCCCGAGCCGATCGCGCGCTCCGCAGGGGCGATCGGGGCGGCGATTGCGGCGTCGGCCGTCGTCCCGCTGATCGCGCTGGGCTGGCTGTGGCAGCTCGGACTGCTGCATGACGCCAAGGTGGCGGTGGTGGACTTCAACCGCTACTACGTCGGCCAGGGCTTCTCGCCCGCCGCCTACGCGCTCGAGTTCTCGAAGGCGGTATGGCTGCGGATGAAGACGGATCCGCTGTGGGCGTGCGGCGCCATCGCGGCACTCGTCGCCGTCGCCGATCTCCTCCGGCGGCGCACGCTTCCGCCGCTGGCGGGGCTTGCGGTGATCTGGGGCGGCGCGGCGGTGCTGGTGATCGTCGTCAACGGCGCGCGGCTGTTCAACAGCTACTTCATCCAGGCGCTGCCGCCGCTGGCGCTGCTCGGCGCGTGGCTGCTGACGGAAGCGGCGCGCGAATCACGACCGCGCCGCGCCATCGCGGCAGCCGCGGCGATCGTGATGGCGGTTCTGCTGGTCCAGCGCGATTACCCGGCGCGCGTCTTCGGCTGGGCGGCTGCAGATTTCGCGGCGCTGCGCGGCAGCATGGATTGGACGGCGCACCTGGAGCGCTTCGGCGGCTATGCGAACGCCCGCGGCTACTCGGCGCGGGCGAATGCCGAACTCGCCGACTACATCCGCGCGCGCACGACGCCGGAAGACCGCATCTTCCTGTTCGGGATCAACGGCGCCGGCGTGTATTTCGCGTCGGACCGGCTGGTCGCACAGCGGTTCCTGCGGGTCAATTTCTTCGTCGCCACCGACTTTCCCGATCCCGCGTTCCGGCTGGACTCGGTGATCGCCGAGCTGGTCGAGCGCCGTCCCGTCTACGTCGTCTTCGAGCGGTTGAACGCGCGGTCGGAGATGGGACGGGCGGTGGATCGGATGGAAGCCGATCCGTCGGTCGCAGTACTGCTCCGCGGGTATCGAAAGGAAACACAAATCGAGGACTTCTCCATCTACCGGCGAGCCGACTGACGATGGACCAGCCTCGACGTCTGTCGGTCGTCATGCCCGT
This sequence comes from Vicinamibacterales bacterium, assembly GCA_035699745.1. Taxonomy (NCBI): domain Bacteria; kingdom Pseudomonadati; phylum Acidobacteriota; class Vicinamibacteria; order Vicinamibacterales; species Vicinamibacterales bacterium. Next base: position 137,113 of record DASSPH010000077.1, on the reverse strand, counting down.
GTTCAACGAACGGGCAACCTTCCCGATCGTGATCGAGCAGCTGCTGCGGAAATCGATCCCCGGCGTGGACATCGCCGTCGTCATCGTCGAGAGCAACTCGAACGACGGCACGCGCGACGCGGTGGCGGAGGTCGCCGGGCACGAGCGCGTGACGGTGGTGTACGAGGATCGGCCGCGCGGGAAGGGGCATGCGGTGCGCACCGGGCTGGCGCATGCGACCGGCGACTACATCCTGATTCAGGACGCCGATCTCGAGTACGACCTCGACGACTACGACGCGCTCCTCGAGCCGCTGATCGCCGGCCGGGCGGCGTTCGTGCTCGGATCGCGGCACGGCAAGGAGGGCGCGAGCTGGAAGGTGCGTCACTTCGCCGATCAGCTCGCGGTCAGCTGGTACATGAACCTCGGGCACGTGCTCTTCACCGCCCTCTTCAACGTCACCTACGGCACCCGGCTGCACGACCCGTTCACGATGTTCAAGGTGTTCAGGCGCGACTGCCTGGACGGCCTCACCTTCGAGGCGAACCGCTTCGACTTCGACTGGGAGCTGGTCGGCAAGCTGGTGCGGGCCGGCTACACCCCGCTCGAGATCCCGGTGAACTATCGGTCGCGCTCGTTCAACGAAGGGAAAAAGGTGTCGCTCGTCAGGGATCCGCTGACGTGGATCCGCGCCTGCTTCAAGTACCGCTTCCAGCCGCTCGGAAAGAAGCCCCGATGAGCGCCGGCGCGGCCCTGCTGCTCGGGCTGCTCGCCATCGAACTGCCGCTCTTCGCGGCGGCGATCTCGAAGCGGCCGCGAGCCGCCCGCACCGCGCGTCTGCTGCTGTTTCTCGTGCCTCTCGCGGTGGCATTCGCGCTCCGCGCCGCTCGCGCGTTCAGCACCCACGGCGTCATCGAATGGGACGAGACCTACTATGCCAGCCTGGCGGCCGCCGGCGCGGCGGGGTACGGATTGTTTCCCTACATCTATGGCTTCGCGCCGATGCCGATCATGGGCGGCGTCGGCTACGCCGCGTATTCCTACGTGCTCGCGATCGAGGCGTTCGGGCCGACCATCTTCGCGCTCCGCGGCGTGTCGCTGGCGGTGAGCGTGGCGGGCGTCGCCGGCATCTGGCTGCTGGTGAAGATCTGGTACGGCTCGGGCGCGGCGTGGATCGGCGCAGCCGTCACCGCTTCGCTGCAGCTCTTCGTGCTGTCGAACACGGCGCGCATGGACGCGTGGACGTTCGCCAGCGTGGCATGGGCGCTCGTCGTCTGGGCGACCGCGTTGGCGCGGTGGCCGAGCCGGCGCTGGCACTTCGCGGCCGGTCTGGTATTCGGTCTCGGCCTCCAGACGCACATCGACACCATGGCGACGGCGGCGGCGTGCGGGTGCGTGTACCTGCTGCGCTACGCCGCCGACGCACGAGCGGCGCGCCGCGTCTGGATCGGCCCTCACCCGATGGTCCTGTATGCCGCGGGACTGCTTGCCGGAGGCCTGGTCTACGTCGGCGCCAACATCCTGCCGGACACCGCCGCGTACTACACGATGACGGTACGGGTCCGGGTGGATGCGACGAGCTGGTATTCGGCCGGCACGTCGAGTCTCGCCGGGTCATTCCTGAATCCCCAGATACTCCTCGCCAAGGAGGCGGCCCGGTACCGCCAGCTCATGGCGATCATGCCGCCCGCCGAGATCGCGTTGTTCGCCGCCGGCCTGATCGCGCTGGTGGCGCGGCGGAACGACGCCGATCGGACCGTGCTGACGCTCGTGCCTGCCGTGCTCGTGACGGCGGCGGTGCTGCTGAACAATGCCTCGCCGCTCTACTACATCCACGTCCTGCCGGTGCTGACCGTGCCGCTTGGCCCGCTGTTCACGCACGGTTTGCGAGCGCGATCCCGGGTGGCGCTGCAGGAGATCGGATCGGCGGCGCTCTTCTGCTCGGTGCTCGTGTGCTGCGTCCTGACCGCCAGCGCCGGCGCGCGGACGATCCGGTCGATCCGGGCAACCCCGCCGCTCGAAGGGGACCCGGCAACGATCGAGCGCGCCCGCTCGCTGATCGATCGGCGCTGCATCGTGGCGGCCGACGGCGCGCTCTACGTGCCGTACTTCTCGGCCTATCCGCGCTTCATCAGCCTGCGGTCCGTCGAAGTGACGCACGGCATGTTCTTCTACCAGATGGACGACGAGGCCGCCTACTGGCGCATCAAGCAGCCGGACGCCGTGTTCGAGACCGGCGCGCTCAGACCGGCGCTCGCCGACTACGTCGCGGCACGCGGGTTCACGAAGGCCGCGCCGGGACTGTGGATGAATCCGGCGGGCTGCGGCGGTACGCGCTAGATCGTGAAGCCGGCCTGCTCGGCGTCGCGGTGGAACATCTTCACCGTGTCGAGCGAATACTCGTGGAGATCGCGGCCGACCAGCGGCAGCTTCTGCAGGATGTCGTGCGTGACCGTGATGATGTGGCAGCCGATCTGATCGGCGTGGAAGATGTTCAGCAGCTCGCGCGGACTGGCCCAGATCAGCTCCGCGTTGGGCGCCGCGCGCAGCAGCTCGACCGCCTGCTGCATCAGCGGCACCGGATCGACCCCGGTGTCGGCAAGACGCCCGGCGAACACCGACACGCACGCCGGCGCGCCGCCGGCGACCGCCTCGGCAACCGCCCGCACCTGCTCGAGCGGAAGCAGCGCCGTCACGTTCACCTTGACGCCGCGCCGCGACAGAGAGCGCACCAGCGCGCACGTGGATTCGCCGCGCGTGTTGGTCACCGGCACCTTCACGTAGACGTTGGAGCCCCACCCGGCAATCGCGTCGGCCTGCCGCTCCATCTCCCGCAGATCGTCGGACAACACCTCGAAGGAGATCGGCCGGTCGGGAATCGCGGCCAGCACCTCGCGCGCGAAAGCGCGGTAGTCGGTGATGCCGGACTTCCGCATGAGCGTCGGATTGGTCGTGAAGCCCTTGATGTACGGCTTGCGGTAGAGATCGAGCATGCCGGCGAGATCCGCGCCGTCGGCGAAGATCTTGACGGACAACCGATCGATGGACATCAGCGCGCACTCCCCGGTTGAGACAGGATCCAGTCGGCGGCCTCCGCCAGCGACCGCACGACGGCGTCGGGATGCGCCGGTCGCGGCTCGTCATAGCCGCGGTCCACGAACACCGTCCTGCAGCCGGCACGCCGTCCCGCTTCGACGTCCCGCCAGCGATCGCCGACCATGAAGCTGTCCCCCAGCGACAGCCCGCCGGCCCGCGCCGCCGCCTCCAGCATGCCCGGCGCCGGCTTCCGGCACCGGCAGCCGTCCGCGTCGTCATGATCGCAGACCCGGAACTCGTCGATCGGCAGCAGCGAGGCGAGCCGGGCGTGCATGCCGTCGACGACCTCGCGGCGCTGCGTTCCGCGGGCGACGTCGGGCTGGTTGGTGACGACGATGAGGCGGAATCCCGCGGCGCGAAGCCGCGCCAGCGCGTCGCCGACACCCGGCAGCACGTCGAGGTCCGCCTCGGTGGCCGGAGGGAACGGCTTGCCGTCGCGGACGATGGCGCGGTTGATCACGCCGTCCCGGTCGAGGAAGACGGCCCGCCGGATGCTGCGATCGATTCCCATTTCGCCGGCGTCACCTTGACCAGCGGATGCGAGACGAGCAGATGCCAGACCACGGCCTGGAAGGCTTCGGCGTGCGGCGTGATCGTCGCCGGGTTGACGGTCGGGACGATGACGCAGGCGTCGGCGACCTGCGCGGTGTAGCCGCCGTCCCGCCCGACGATGCCGACGATGGTGGCGCCGATCTGTTTCGCGAACTCGAGCGCTCGAACAAGGTTCACGCTGATCTTATCCTGACGGCTGCCGCCGCCGACCGACATGACGAACACCATGTCGCGCGGCTGCAGGCGGCTGCCGTGCAGCCAGGCGGCGAACACCGTATCCCAGCCCTCGTCGTTGGTTCGCGCCGTCAGCTCGGACACGTTGTCCACCGGTGTGTAGGCCTCGATACCGGCGAGCTTGCGGAAGTCGTTCACGGCGTGCGAGCAGTTGGCGGCGCTGCCGCCGACGCCGAGGAGGAACAGCCGTCCGCCGCGCTCGCGCAGCGCGGCGAGCAGCCCGGCCATGCGCTCGATCGCGGCGGCATCGAGTGCCGCCAGGACGCGAGCGGCCTCGTCGAGGTGCTGGCGGGTGTAGCTCATCGGCGGTTCAGCGTGCCGGACAGGTGAATACGTGTTTCTTCGAGACCGGCCGGCGATCCGATCTCGTAGAAGCGTCCGGGGATGTCGAGACCGGCGAGATCCCCTCGCGCCAGCAGGTCCTGGTAGACGGCGGCCAGGTCGAACGCGCGATCCGCGTCGTACGCCTCGAACACCTCGCTGGTGAAAACGCCGAGGCCGTAGTCGATGTGCCGCATGCCCGGCGTCCGTCCCGACTTGTCGTAGGCGGCGATGCGCCCGGCTTCGAATCGTACGTTGCTGCGGTCCCACCGGTTGTCGTTGAGGCAGACGGTCATGAGCGCCGGACGGCCGCTCTCGGCGAACGCGCGCGCGACGGCGAGATAGTCGCACTCCAGATACGAATCGCCATACAGCACGAAGAACCGCCGGCCGAGGGCGGGCAGGGCGTTCCTGATCGCACCGCCGGTGCCGAGCGGGCGAGGCCCGTCGAACACGTAGCGCACCCGGATCCCCCAGCGCGTCCCGTCGCCAATCGCGTCGCGCACCATCTCCCCGAGGTGACCGACGAGGAACACGATCTCGTGGATGCCGTGCCGCCGCAGCAGCACGATCTGGTGCTCCGCAAACGGCCGGCCCGCGATCTCCACCAGCGCTTTCGGGCGCCGGGCGGTGACGTCGCCGAGCCGTGTCGCGAGGCCGCCGGCGAGAATGGCGACCGGCAGACTCATCCGAACAACACCTTGGTTCCTTCGAAATCGAACCGGAAGCGCAATTCCTCGAGGCCGGCGCGCGACATCGCCGCGCGCAGCCGCCGGTGGTCCTCGCTGTAGAACAGCAGAAATCCCCCGCCGCCGGCCCCCACGAGCTTGCCGCCGATGGCGCCGTTGGCGCGTCCCAGCTCGTACCACTCGTCGATCTGCGGGTTGGTCATTCCCTCGGAGCGCCGCTTCTTGTGCTCCCAGTGCTCGTGCATCAGCTCGCCGAAGAGCGGCGTGTCCCCCTCCTCGAGCGCCCGCAGGCTGCGCACGCCGAGCTCCTTGACGTAATGCAGGTTGCGCAGCATGTCGCGATCGTCGTGCTCGGTCCTGACTTTCTGGTCTTCGAGAATCGATCCGGCGCTCCGCGAGAAGCCGGTGAAGAACAGCAGCAGGTTGTCTTCCAGGTTGAACAGCGCGTCCATGCTCAGCGCGAGCGGCCGCGCGTCGACGGTTTCGTCGGGATGGAACGTGAAGCAGGTCACGCCGCCGTACGCGGCGATGTACTGATCCTGCTTCCCCACCGGCTCGGCCAGCCGCGAGATCTCGATGTCGCAGGCGAGCTGGGCGAGCTCGTCGGGATGCAGCAGACGGCGCCGGTGGGCGTACAACGCCTTCAGCAAGGCGGTCGAAAAGCTGCCCGAGGATCCGAGGCCGGTGCCGGCCGGGATGTCGGCCAGCGCGGTGATCTCGAGCTGCGGCGTGCGGAAGCCGAGCATCCGGATGGCTTCGCGGATGATCGGATGCTGGACGTCGTCCACGGCCTGCACGTGCTCCAGCTTCGAATACTTCAGGAAGATGCCTTCGACGAACGGCCGCATCACCGTCACGTAGACGTACTTGTCGATCGCGGCGGCGATGAGGAACCCGCCGTGCTGGCGGTAATACGACGGCAGGTCGGTGCCGCCGCCGCCGAGCGTGATCCGGAGCGGGCTGCGGGTGATGATCATGTCCGGCGGTAGATCTCCTCGACGATGGCGAGCGCCGCGCGCGCGTCCGCCAGCCCCGCGGCAGGCGTGCGGTCGAGGCGGATGTCGTCGAGGAACTCGGCAAATTCGAGAGCCCAGGAGACGTCGCCGCGCGGGAACTCCCACGCGGACGTCTCGGGCGGCCCCATCTCCGGCAGCATTTTATAGAACGTCAGCCGCTCGAGCCCGTAGCTGCCGCCAAGCCCGTCGATCTGCAGCTTGCCCTGCTTGCCGTAGATCTCCAGCGAGAACAGGTTCTTCCATTCGGTGCAGCTGACGTGCAGGAACGCGGCCTTGTCCTGCGCCGTGCGCAGCAGCATGAACGCGTTGTCGTCCACCGGCATGTCCCAGAAATAGGTCGGCGCGAATCCCGTGACGTGTGGAAAATCGCCGAGGAACCAGCGCGCGAGATCGATCAGGTGCACGCCCTGATCGATCAGCTCGCCGCCGCCGGCGACGGCGGGATCGGCGCGCCATTCGCGGTCGTAGCCGACCCGCCCGCCGTGGCCGTAGCGGCCGCGCACGAACATCATCTCGCCGAGCGCGTCCGCCTCGACGAGTGCCCGGGCCTTGCGCAGCGCCGGATGATAGCGATGGTTGAACCCGACGCGGACGCGGCGTCCGGCGCGAGACGCGGCCGCTGCCACGGCGTCGACCTCGGCGACCGACCGTCCCGCCGGCTTCTCGATCAGCACGTGCTTGCCCGCGCCGAGCGCGGCAATGGCGACGGGCGCCAGCGCATCGTTCACCGTGGCGGCGACGACGATGTCGACATCGGCGCGGGCGACGGCGTCCCGCCAGTCGTCCGTCGCCGACGCCCCCGGCACGGTGCGCGCGAGCGCCTCGGCGCGATCGCGGCGCACGTCGGCGCACACGGTCAACTGCGCGCCGGCCAGCGCGCGCGAGCGTTTCTCGCCGATCAGCCCGCAGCCGACGATGGCGACGCGCGGCGTCACTGCGGATCCCATTTCAGCCCCCGGTCGGCAGGCACGATCCGGCGCAGCGTGTACACATCACTCCGCGCGAGCTCCGCGCGGCGCTCAGGCAGCGTGTCCCACGGATCCCAGACGGCGCTGAGCAGCCGGCCGCTGATCCCGTCGCTCGCGGCCGACGCCAGGAACACGGCGAGCGCCGCTCCCTTCTCGAGCGGCGTGCCGCCCTCATCCGCGATCCGCTTCATCCGCGCGTGGAACGCCTCGCCGACGACGGCCGGGTCCGCCGCGAGCAGCTCGCTCATCATCCGCGTGTTCAACGCCCCCGGCGCGATCGCGTTCACGTCGATCCCGTCCTGCTGGACTTCCAGCGCGAGCGATTCCGCGAAGCGGACGATCGCCGCCTTCGACGCCGCGTACGCGGTCACCCGGGGCAGCGGCGCGGTGGCGCCGCCGCCTGACAACTGCACGATCTTGCCGTAGCGGCGCCGCTTGAAGTGCGGCAGCAGCGCCCGGCACATCAGAATCGAGCCGAACACGTTGATCTCGAACGCCCGCACCCACGCGTCCCAGTCGACGTCCTCGATCGGTCCCATCGGCCCGTAGACGCCGGCGTTGTTGACGAGAATCTGGAGATCGGGGAAGAGACGCAGGGCGGCGCCGGCGAGCGCGTCGACATCGTCGCGCCGCGACACGTCGGCCGGGTGAGCCACCACGGCCTGGCCCGGCGACGCCAGCGACGCCACTTCAGCGCGCGCCTGTTCCAGCATTCCGGCGTCGCGCGCGCACATGACGACGCCGGCGCCGGCGGAGACCATGGCCTTGGCGATCGCCAGGCCGAGCCCCTGGCTCGCGCCGGTGATCACCGCTCCACGCCCGCGCAGCTCCGTCGTCATCCGCCGACTCCCACGCTGATGTACTCGAGGCCGGGGTGCGGCGCAAACGCCGCGGCGAGGAAGCGGCCCGCATCGAGGACCAGCGGGCGTGACATCCGTCCGGCGACGGCGGCGGCATCGGCGTTGCGGTACTCCGGCCACGGCGTGGCGACGACCAGCGCCGATGCGCCGCGCACCGCGTCGAGCGGATCGTCCACGAGATCGATGATGTCCGCCAGCTCCGGCGGCAGCTGCCGCACCGCCGGATCGTGCGCCCGGACCGCGGCGCCGCGCGCCCGCAGCCAGCGGCACAGCTCGACGGCACTGGAGCGGCGCAGGGTGTCGGTGCCGGGTTTGTACGTCAATCCCCAGACCGCGATCGCGCGGCCGTTCACGTCTCCGAGGCGATCGGCAATCCGGCGCTGCGCCCACTGCCGGTGTTCGTCGTTGCTCGTCTTCACGGACCGCAAAAGGTGCGCGCCGACGCCGTGCTCGCGCCCGAGCTGCGACAGGAACATGACGTCGCGGGCGAGCGTCCCGCCGGCGAACGCGCCGCCCGGCGACAGGTACGCCTGCTCGCCGATGCGCGGGTCGCTCTTCAGCCCGCGCGCGACGTCGGCGGCGTCGGCGCCGACCTGCTCGCAGAGCGCGGCGATCTCGTTGATGAACGCGATCGAGGCGGCGAGGAACGCGTTGAGCGCGTGCTTGGTCATCTCGGCCGATTCGGCCGACATCCAGACGATGCGATCGGTGAACGGCCGCAGCAGTTCGGCGACCGTGGATCGGTCCACGTCCCCGACCGTGCCGACGATCACGCGCGACGGATGCGTGAAGGCGTCGATCGCCTTGCCCAGACGGAGATTCTCTGGCGAATACACGAACTGCACCGATCGCCCGGCGGCCACGCGCTCGAACATCTGCGAGAGCCGGCGCGAGGTCCCGACCGGCACCTGCGACGAGATCAGCACGACCGCGCCGGACCGCAGGTGCGGGAAGAGCGCGGCCGCCGATCGCACCACGGCCTCGACGTCCGCGCGATCGTCGTCGTCGACGGGCGTATCGGCGGCGATCCACACCACATCGGCTTCGGGGACCTGCGCGGCGGCATCGACGCCGAACCGCAGACGGCCGCTCGCGATCCCGCCCGCCAGCAGCTCCGCCAGGCCGGGTTCCGCGACCGGCGGAATGCCGTTCGACAGCGACTCGATCGCGGCGCCGTCGGAGTCCAGCGCGGCGACCTCATGGCCCGCCGCCGCGAGGCACGCCGCGGTCACGCTGCCGAGATGCCAGAGGCCGGAGACGCAGACCTTCACGCGCGACCGTGCAGCAGCCAGGGATTCGCCTGGAGGTACTCGAGCGTGCGGATCACGCCGTCGCGGATGGACAGCGACGGTTTCCAGCCGAGGGCGCGCACGCGCGCGGTGTCGAGGAAGATGAACGGACTGTCGCCAATCCAGCCGCGATCGCCGCCGGTGTAGCTCAATGCCGGCCGCAGCCCCAGATGGCTCGTGATCCAGCCGATCGACTCGTTGACCTCGCAGTACTCGTCGGCGCCGAGGTTGAAGATCTGCACCTTGCCGCCGCGCGCCTTCTCGAGCGCCGTGAAGATCGCGTCGATGCAGTCGTGGACGTAGAGATACGACTTCTTCTGCCGCCCGTCGCCGAGAACGCGAAGCGTGCCCGGATCGGCGAGGAGCCGCTTGTAGAAATCGAAGACATGGCCGTGCGAGTAGCGCTCGCCGAGAATCGACACGAAGCGGAAGATGTAGCCTTCGAAGCCGAACCCCTCGCAGTAGGCCTGGATCAACCCTTCACCGGCGAGCTTCGACGCGCCGTAGAGGGACGTCTGCACGGGGAACGGCGCCGTCTCCGGCGTGGGCACCTGCGCGGCGTCGCCGTAGATCGATCCGGTGGAGGCGAACACGATCCGGCGCACCCCCCTGGCGCGCATCGCTTCCAGCACGTTGAAGGTGGCGATGGTGTTCTGCTCGAGATCCTTCTTCGGATGCTCCGTGCCGAACCGGACGTCGGCGTTCGCGGCGAGGTGGAACACCGTCTCGCATCCGTCCATCGCGGCGGCGAGCGCCGGCGGGTCCAGCGTATCGGCTTCGACCAGACGCAGCCGCGGGCTGCGCTGCGCCGGCTCGAGGAACCGTCGCTGCCCGGTGGAGAAGTTGTCGTAGACGACCACCTCGTGATCGAGCGCGAGCAACCGATCGACCAGGTTGCTGCCGATGAAGCCGGCCCCGCCGGTCACGAGACAACGCATGCATCCAATCCGGTTACACTAGTGCGCAATTCGCTTCCATTATGCCCCGCAAGGACGCGCTGTGTCTGATGGTCTACGTGACGCTGGCCGTGTCGATCGGTTTCGCCGATCTGCGGATGCGCGCGTACCCGCAGCTCGCGTTCACCAAGTTCATTCCCGACGTCGTCCAGAATAGCGAGCCCGCACCCGGGCGCTATCGCGTGCTCGCCCCGTTCCTGAATCACTACCTCGCCCAGTCGACCGGCTGGTCGGCGCAGAACGTCTGGTACGCGACACGCCTGGCGTGGATCTTCCTCGCGTTCTGCATCATGCACGCCTACCTGCGGACGTGGTTCGAACCCGAGGTCGCCCTCGCGGGCGTGGCGCTGGTGGCGGCGTCGCTGCCGCTGACCTTCACCAACTCCTGGGCGCATCCCGATCACATGCCCGAGCTGGCGCTGTTCACGCTCGGCGCGCTCGCCATCGCGCGCGAGCGATGGCTGCTGTTTGCCGCGGCGCTGGCGGCGGCCGCGTTGAACCGCGAAACGTCGGTCTTTCTCGTGCTGCTCTGCGCGATCGCGCGGCCGTTCAGCAGGCGCGCCGCGGGGCTGACCCTCGCCTTCGCGGCGGAGTGGCTGGCCATCTACGCCGGCCTGCGGGTCGTTCGCGGGCTCTCGCACTACGACTACTGGCAGGCCGGACGGAACCTCGCCGATCTCGGGATCCCGCTGCCGGCGGTGTACGACCCCTACTATCGGACCTACGCCTACTTCGCGCTGATCGCCTTCGGTCCGATGCTGTTCATCGCCTTGCGCGATCGCGGCGCACCGCTCTTCGTGCGCCGGGCGCTCCTCGTCGTCCCCGTCGTCGCGCTCGTCGCCTTCCTGTTCTCGAACATCATCGAGGTGAGGATCTTCACGCCGCTCTATCCATTGCTGCTGCCGGCGTTCCTGTTCGCGTTCTTCGTGCCTCAGGGCGCGCGCGCCCAGGGCGTCCGGTAGACGACCAGCGTGTCTCCCGCCGAGATGACGTTGTCGGCCACGCGAATGCGGCGGACTTCGACGAACATCGGCGACGCGGCGATATCCGGATACCAGTGCGGGAAGATGACGAGGTAGTCGGGGCGGAAATCGGTCACCGTCTTCAACCCGCGATCGCGCAGCCGCCGGTACGGAAGCACCTCCGGCGAGACCAATCCCTCCAGGTCCAGGATGCGGCGGTTGCCGAAGTACGCGATGGCGCCGACGTCGTTCACCGCGACGATCGCTTCCGCCGGGAGCGTCGCGGCAACCCAGCGGCCGGCGAGCACCTGCAGCTGCTGGATCGTCCTCACCGACCCGGCGTAGGTGTCCACGCCGCGCACCGCGCGCTCGGCGGTGAAGATCGCCGCCATGCCGATCAGCGCCGCTGCGAATGCCGGCCGCCGGAGCAGGTGGTAGAGCCCGCCGGCAAGCAGCGGCACGGCGACGGCCACGAGCTGCGCGGCATACCGGACGTTGTCCGGCTTCAGGCGCTGGGGCGCGGTCAGCCCCATGGCGAAGGGAACGAGCAGCAGAATCGCGCACAGCACCAATCCCACGCGCCGGGCGCCGCGCGCGATGACGGCGCCGGCGGCGGCGGCGGCGAGCAGCCACGCCGACCAGCCGAACTGATCGAGGAGAATCAAGCCGAAGTTCGCGACGGCGGCGGGTCCGAACACGACGACGTCGCGCGTCAGCATCGCGCGATCGCCGGTCTGCAGCGCCTGCAGAATGCCGGGACCGCTCTTGGCGTAGAAGGTCGTGGGCAGCGGGTGGCCGATCGTGTACCAGCTGAACAGCACGAGCGGCGCGAACACGACCGCCACGATCAGCGATCCCTCGGCGAACCGCAGCGCGCGCATGCCGATGGGACCCGGGCGCAGCCACTCGGTGCCGACGACGATTGCCGCGATCGCCAGGCTCTCGGGGCGTGCGAGGGCGGCGAGGCCGAGGAGCGCCGCGCCGATCCACCGCGGGCCGCGGGCGTCGCCGGCGCGGAGGTAGTGGTAGAGCCCCGCCAGAACGAGCATCGCCGCGAGCGGCACTTCCATGCCGGACACCGCGCCCCAGACCATGACCGGCGTGACGACCGCGAGCGGCGCCGCGAGAAGCGCGACCGCGCGCGGCACGTCGAACAACTGCGTCAGGCGAACCGCGTAGTAGCCCGCCGTCAGCTGACAGGCAACGCCGGCGATCAACGCCGCCGCGATCATGTTCCGGACGATGAAGTACGCGGCGGCGAGCGCGACGGTCCACAACGGTGCTGTGGATCCGGAGACGGCGCGTCCGCCCGTGTACGAGAACCCATGGCCGGTGGCGAGGTTGCGGGCGAACTGCGCGTGGATCCACGAATCGTCGAGCGGGAATCCCATCCCGCCGGCGGCGCGCGAGGCCGACAGCGCGTACCAGACCGCGAACGCAAGGCCGGGGAGGAGCGCCAGGGCGAGGCGCCCGCGCGGCACACTCTCCGCGAAAGTCCGTGGCAAGAGGAATTTATAGCATAGCGGTCCCGGCCGTTACCGTATGATCGGAACGCTTCCGATGGTGCGTGCGCTGACGGCCGTGACCCGCCGAACCTGGATCGCGGCGGCAATCACCCTGCCTTTCGTTCTGCTTCTCTGGTATCACGCGCGCGCGTATCTTCCATTCATCTCGGACGACGCGCTGATCTCGCTGCGCTATGCGGATCGCCTGCTCGACGGGCAGGGGTTGACGTGGAACGACGGCGAGCGGGTCGAAGGGTACTCGAACCTGCTCTGGATCCTGCTGGTGGCGGCCGCGGGATTCACGGGCGCGGATCTCATCGCGGCGGCGCGAGCGCTCGGCGTCGCGTGTACGGCGGCTCTGCTGTTCGCCGTTGCGGCGGGATCGCTGCGGCGCGTCTCGTACGGCAACATGGCCGCCGGCGTCATCGCGCTGGCGTTCACCGCCACCGCCGCTCCGATTGTGGTCTGGAGCATCGGCGGACTCGAGCAGCCGCTCTACGGTGCGCTGCTCGCGATTGCGACCGGGCTGACGCTCGACGTCCTGGACCGGCAGCGATCCGATCGGAGCGGACGGCTCGGTCTGTCGTTGACGCTGGGGCTGCTGTGCCTCACCAGACCCGACGGCGCGCTTTTCACCGCCGTGACCAGCGTGTCGCTGCTCGCGGCGCGGCGCTGGTTCTGGCAGGCGGCCGTCGTCCCCGCGGGCTTCTACGTTGCGCAACTGGCGTTTCGGCGCCTGTACTACGGGGAATGGGTGCCGAACACCGCGCTCGTGAAGATCGCGCCGTCGGCCGATCACTTCCGGGCCGGATGGGAGTACCTCTCGGCCGGTTTCTCCGCACTGCTGCCGTTCTCCGCGCTCGCCGTGCTCTCGTTGGCGACGGCGCTGGCCTCGAGGGAGCGCCGCCGGCGCGGCATCCATCTGTCATTGACTGTCGCCGGGTGGTGCGCGTACGTGGTCTTCATCGGCGGCGATATCTTTCCCGCTTTCAGGCACATCGTTCCGCTGGTGGTCGTGTTCGCGTTCGCGCTGGCCGACGGAGCGGCGGCCGCCGCGCTGCGCCTGCAGCACAGGCGAGCCTACCTGGCGCTCGCGGCGGCGCTCTGCCTGTCGCTGGTCATTCCGTTTGCGGCCCGGCAGAAAACCGACAAGCAGAGCCGGCGCGCGATGACCGAGCGATGGGAATGGGACTGCCGCGAACTGGCGCTGCAGCTGAAGCGCGCCTTCGAGCGGCAGCGGCCGCTCGTCGCCGTGACGGCGGCGGGGTGCCTGCCCTACTGGTCGGAGTTGCCGTCGCTGGACATGCTCGGCCTCAACGACCACTACCTGCCTCGGCATCCGCCGGCCGGCATCGGGCGCGGGATGATCGGGCACGAGCTGGGGGACGGGCGCTATGTGTTCGATCGGCAGCCGGATCTGATCGTCTTCAACGTGGGGTCGCCCCCGTTCTATCGCAGCGGTGAGGACCTCCAGCGCATGCCGGAGTTCCACGAACGGTATGCGGCCGTGCCGCTGGAGCTTCCGCCTGCCGGCGCCCCGGCGCTGGTGTATGCGAACAAGGACAGCCGCAAGGCGGGCATCGGCATCGTCCGCGGGGAGTCCAGCGTCGCCATTCCGGCCTGGCTGTTTGCCGCGGCAGCCGCGCGCGCGACGCCGGGGCGCGACGGGAGCCTTGCGCTGCGGCTCGAGCCGCAGCAGGCGGCGCAGCTGTCGTTTCGTTCACAGGCCGCCGTCGCCGGCTGGGCTCTCGACGCGGTCGGTTCGCCGCACGGATCCATTCAAGGATCGGTCGAACAACGCGGCGAGACGGCGACGGTCACGATCCGCAACGTGGGGACTGCGCCGGCGCTCGTGTCGGAGGTGGTGCTGCGGAGGTCCTGACGAGGTCGCGGTCAGCGGGCGCGCAACGCGGCGCCGGCGCCGTACACGCGGACGATCTCGAACTGGTCGTCGAGCAGGCGGCGCGCGCGCGCGGCGTCCGACCACCCGCGCAGCTCGAGCGCGCGGGCCGCTTCCGCCCGCACGGTCGGATTCGCGCTGCGGAGCGCATCGCGGAGCATCTCCTGCGCAACGCCGGCGCGGCAGCACGCGAGCAGTTCGGCGGCGCGGACACGCGCAATCTCGTTCGGACTGGTCCGCAGATCCTGCACGTACTGGATCCAGTGAGTGCGGGTGGAGCCTTGGTACGCTTCGGCGGCGATCAGCCGGAGATCCGGCGTCTCGCTGGCGAGCGAGCTCGTCACGTACTGATCGGCGATCGACACCCCCAGCCGCGTCAGCGCCACGCCGGCGGCGAGCTTGACGACCCCCTGCCCCTGATCGAACAGCGTCTGGAGCGCGGGGATGACGTCGCGGTTCTGCAGCCCTCCGAGCGCCAGCGCGGCCGCGGCCGCACCCTGCCCGCTTCCCGACAACAGCGACGCGAGCTTCGGGATCAGCCCGCGAAGATCGGCGTCCCGTGCGGCGCGGATCAGCTGCGCCCGTGTGATCTCCGAGCCGGCGTCGATGAGCGCCCCGAGCCGATCGATGCCCTGTTTGTCGCCCAGGCGAGCCAGGGCGAGCGTGGCCGCGGCACTCTCGGGCGTGTCGGGCGTCTCCGACGCGGAAAATTCCCGCAGCGTCCGCAGCGCCGCCTGATCCCCGGCGCCTGCAAGCCGCTCCAGGGCCGGCGCCGCCACCGATCGGGCTGCGGCGCCCCGTGCCAGGGACTCGAGCGTGGCGCGGGCAATCGGGCGCAGCAGCTCGAAGTCCGGTTTCCCGGAGGCGACATACGCGTCGTAGGCCGCGAGGGCAGAGGGCACCTCGCGTTTTGCCAGAGCCGCGTCGATGCGCGCCTTCGCCTGATCGCGGGCGGGCGTCCCCTGTGCGCGGACGACCGGGGGGATGCCGAGCGCGAGGAGAATTGCGACGGAAAACCTGAGGAAAGGGCGCGGCGGGAGGGTCACCCGTCGAACGATAACAAACGTGTGCATTGACAACAAGCCTTTGATGCCGTTACCTTTGTGCGCCCCCTGTTCCTCCACGCGTCACGAACCGAAAAACGTCTAGGACGGATCGCCCCACGAGGGCGCCAACCCTGCGAAAAAGTCGTCAAGGGACGGTCGAATGAACCGAAGAACCACATGCGGCGCCACGCTGATGGCCTTGCTCGTTGCCGCACCAGTCCTCGCACAAATCTCAATCACCGGCGTGTCCACCGCGGAGATTCCCGCCGGCCGCAACAGTCTGGCGTTCGACGGCACCGTCTACCTGGAGACGCTCGCCGGGTCACCCGTTCGCGGACGTTTCATCTCGGCTTCCGGTGTCGCCCTTGGCGCTCCATTCAGCATCGCCGGCGGCAATGAAGGGTATACAGGGTGGTCGACCGTCACCGCGGGCGGCTCCGCAAACGATCCGATGTTCCTGGTGACCTACCTGTCGACGACGGGGTCCGGGCACACCGAGTTCGGCCGTATCGTGCGGTACGGTTCGGGGACGCCGACGGTCACTGACCGCGTTCCGCTGGGCTGGATCGGGATCGACTCCAACGGCGCCGAAAAGGCGTCGGCGGCGTGGACGGGAACCGACTGGATCGTGGGCATCAGGCTGACCGGTCTCGTGCCGCAGCCGCACGTGGTGCGCTTCAGCCCGAACCTGGGCGTCAGCCAGCCCACGCCGATTGGCGACGGCGTGAACTATCAGAGCTGGCCGGGGGTGGCCTGCGCGACGACCGACGCGTGTCTCGCCGCCGGCTATGGCGACATCGCGCCCATCTTCGGCGTCATCTACAGCCGCCTGTTCCGCAAGTCCGATTTCTCCGGCATCGGCGACGTGTTCTACCTCGACGACCACACGTCGAGGGCGGACGATCCGTCGGTGACGTTCAACAAACAGATCAACGCGTTCGCCGCGACGTGGTACCAGAATAACTACGCGTATCTGCGCACCATCGACACGATCGGCAACATGAGCGCGCACAAGCTATACCGCCAGGATCCCGGGTGGGGCGCGGGCGATCTCACGATCCGCTACAACGACGCCTCCAGGACTTCACTGCTCACGGTCAAGGGCTGGGGCGCGGGCCTCTACGTCGTCGAGCTCGACGATACGCTGTCGCCCAAGGCCGCCGCCTCGCTGGTCGTCGCGTGGGACGGCAAGTGGCCCAGCTACAACCCCGCGATCGCGATGGATCCCATCAGCTCGCGGTGGCTCGTCGCGACGCAGCAGACCGGCGGCATGCGTGGCGGCCTGGTGCAGGCCGGCGGCGGAACCACCGTTCCTCCGCCTCCCCCGCCTCCGCCGCCGCCGCCGGCAGGCCCGAGCATCTCGGCGCTGAACCCGAGCCACGTGCTGCCGCCGCTCGCCGGCACGTCCGTCACGTGGACGGCGACGGCCTCGGGCGGCAGCGGGACGCTGCTCTATCGCTTCGAGCGCTGGCGCGAAGGCACCGGCTGGCAGGAGATGCGCGCGTATGACGCGTCCCCGTCGGCGGTCATCCTGGCGGTCTCGGGCAACCAGGCGGTCCGGGTCAGCGTCAAGGTCTCCGGATCCAGCGCCGATGCAGACGCGCAGTCGAACGCGGTGTATTTCGTCGCCGGCGTCAGCCGCGCGCTCAGCCTCAACGCCGCGGGCGGCGGCGACGTGTTCGCGTACCACGGCACCGACGGCGGCGGGTACCTGCTGTCAGGCAACCTGGGAACCTTCACCGAGCTCAATCACGGGTACGGATGGGGAGCGGGAAGCTCGGTGGTCACCGCCGACTTCAACGGCGACGGCCTGAGCGACATCCTCACCTACAACGCGGCGACGGGCTACGCGCTGCGCGGCATCAACAACGGCGACACCACCTTCACGTTCACCGAGTATGGGTGGGCGGCTGGGCTGACCGTCGTGGCGGGAGACTTCAACGGCGACGGCCGCGACGACATCTTCACCTACAGCAAGGCGACGGGCAACTGGACGAAGCAGTTCACCGATGCCAGCTGGGTCTTCCAGCAGACGAGCGGCGTGTGGAGCCGGAACTGGGAGGTCTACACCGGCGACTTCAACGCCGACGGCATCACCGACATCTTCGTCTACAACAAGACGCCCGGTAACGCCGACACCGGCCGCTACGTCAGGGCGCTGAACGCGCCGAACGGCGCCTTCTCGGCGTATGTCGAGGGCTCGCTGCGGTGGTGGACCGGCTGGACGGTGATGCCGGGCGACTTCGACGGGGACTCGCGCACCGACCTGCTGCTCTACGGCACGGACGGCCGTTGGTACAAGGTCTTCTTCCCGACGAACACCGGGCCTGAACGCTACGTCAACGGCCAGTGGAGCCTCGGCTGGACGCCGCGCGTCGGCGACTTCACCGGCGACCGCAAAGACGACGTGTTCGTCTACAACCAGACGACCGGCGACTGGTACGTGGTGGTGTCGACCGGTGACGGCTGGCTGTACAATCACGCGCCGTTCGTGTGGGCGGGCGGCTTCGTCCCGACGGTCACGGACATCAACCGCGACGGCCTGGCCGACCTGATCGTCTACAACCCGGCGGACGGGCGATGGTTCCAGATCATCAGCTCGGCGATCCCGGCGCAGTTCGGCTACTACACCGGCGCCGCGATGGAGACGGGCCTGCAGATGATCGCGTCGCTCAGCGGACGCTGAACGCGCGTAGTCAAGGGTGTCCCGCCGCGTGCGGCGGGACACCATCCCCTTCCGTCACATCCCGCAGCGTGAACGCGAATCGCAGCAGCGGCACGCCCGCCGCGCGGCACGCGGCCTGTATCCGAAGCACGTGCTCGGCCGGAATCTTGTCCGTGCTGAGGATCACGGCGCGCGGCCGGTGCTGCTGCAACACGGCCGCGGCGCGATCCACGCCGCCGAACACCGGAATTCCCAGAATCCGCCGGTTCGCCTTGCCGGCGCTGTCGTCGAGAAAGCCGATCGGCCGGTACGGGTAGATGGGATTGTTCCGCAGCTCGCGGACGAGCATCGCGCCGCCGTCGCCGGCGCCGTAGATGATCGCGCGTCCTTCCCCCATCCCGTGGCGGCTGGCGACGTCGGTCAGCAGCCGGAAGGAGGCGCGGCTGCCGATCACCAGCAGCCCGAGGATCATCGCGTCGATGATGAACACCCCGCGCGAATACCCCTCGAAGCGATACAGGTAGACCAGCGCCAGAATGCTCAGCGTCGTCCCCATGACCACCCCTTTGACGTAGGTGCCGACGTCGGACGTGCTGAAGTACCGCCAGACGCCGCGATAGGCCCCCATGACGAAGAGGCTGATCATCTGACAGGCGATGACGATCGGCACCGAGCGGCTGAGCAGGTCGTAGTAGAGCGGGAAGTCGCGATCGAACCGGATGACGTACGCGGCGTAGTAGGCGAAGGTGACCAGCGCGAGATCGAGGAGCACTTCGAAGATGCGCCGCTTGTAGGTGACGTCGATCAGAAGCGGCGTGTAGGTGCGGTCGCGCAGCGCCGAGAAGTCCTGTCCGGCGTAGACCTTCACCCGCGCCAGTTGCAGCGCCAGGAGGATCAGCACCAGGAAGAGCACGCCGAGCAGGATCGGCCCCTCCGTCCAGGCGAAATGCGCCAGACCGGCGGCGGTTCCGCCGCTGACCGCGGCCAGCGCGTAGAACAGGATGACCGTCTGACGCTCCGAGAAGCCGAAGGCGACGAGCCGGTGCGACGTGTGGTCGCGCCCCCCTTCCGATGCAGCCCGCGCGGACAGCTTGCGGAGCACGGTCACGAACAGCGTGTCGAAGATTGGAATCAGGAGAATCAGCGCCGGAATCGCCAGCGTCGAGGTCAGGCCGGCGCGCCCGCTGCCCCCCGCAGACACGCCCAGCACGCCGAGCGTGCCGCCCAGGAACAGGCTGCCGCTGTCGCCGAGAAAGATCGAGGCGGGATTGAAGTTGTAGACGAGGAACGCCGCGCACGCGCCCGCGACCGCGGCGCCGTAGGATCCGACGCCGGCGTCCAGGCTGCCGACAGCGAACGACAGTGCGGCAATCCCGGAGACGCCGGCGCACAGGCCGTCCATGTTGTCGAGCAGGTTGACGGCGTTGGCGATGCCGACGATCCACACGATGGTGGACAGCGCGTTCACGACCGCGGAACCGGTCCACTGAAGCGTCACGCCCAGCGTGACCGCCAGGCAGGCGACGGCGATCTGCGCGGTGAGTTTGGTGCTGGGCTTGAGGCGGACGAAGTCGTCCACCAGCCCGACGAAGAACAGGCTCGCGCCGCAGGCGATGACCGCCCACTGTCGGGCCTCCGTCACCCCCGATACAACCGCCGCGGCAAGCACCCCCGCGACGACCGCGGCTCCCCCCAACAGCGCCACCGGCGTCTGCTTCCAGCGGTCGCGCCGCGGCCAGGCTACCGCTCCGGAACGGAGGGCGATCGTGCGCACGAGGGGGGTCAGGGCGAGCGTGACGCCGAACGCCACCAGGAATGGCAGGACGTTTGCGGGGGGCGGCATCAGCGGTACGACGGCGGTCGAGCGCGATTATAGGCCAGTTTGGTATGATAACTGTCTCCCCAGCCCCACGCGCAGCTCCCCCAGGAGGACCTCTCATGGGCCCACGGTCGTCGTGTGTGCGGCCACGGGTGTGTCTCGCGGCCTTCGTGTTGGTGTCCGCGTGGACGCTCGTGCCGGCGACGCAGGCCCTGAGCCCGCGACGAGTGGCGGATGTCCACGGCGCGCGATGCGTGCTGCTGGCCGATCCCCGGGTGCATCGCAGCTACGTGGCGCCGCCATGGCGGCGGGCCTCACTGGCGACGACGCCCGGATCGTCCTCCAACGCGACGATTGACGTCACGTATCACGGCTTCACCCCGGAGGCGCAGGCCGCGTTCCAGTTCGCCGTCGACATCTGGGCGGCGCAGCTCGTCTCCACACAGCCGATCACGATCGACGCCGAGTTCGCGGATCTCGGCGCGGGCGTGCTCGGCTCCGCCGGGCCCGGCTCCCTGTGGGTCGGCGTGCCGGGCGGTCAGCCGGATACGTTCTATCCCGTCGCCGTGACCAACCGGCTGATCGGCTATGACGCCGATCCTGGGGGCGCCGACATCTATGCGAGCTTCGGTTCCACGTTCAATTGGTACTACGGCACCAACGGCGCCACCCCCGCAGGCAAGTACGACTTCGTCAGCGTCGTCCTCCACGAGCTGGGGCACGGCCTCGGGTTCACCGGGTCGGGGCGCGTGCCGACCGGCGGCGACGGACGCTGGGGGTACACGCTCGGCGGCGTCACCTATCCCACCATCTACGACCGCTTCGTCGTCAACGGCTCCGGCGAATCGATTCTGAACACCGCGCTGTTCCCGAACCCGTCGGCGGCGCTGACCGCGCAGCTGACCAGCGACGCGCTGTATTTCTCGGGACCGAACGAGCGGGCGGCGAACGGGAACGCGAGCGCCAGGCTGTATGCGCCCGCCTCGTGGAATCCGGGCTCGAGCTACGCCCATCTCAACGAAGCCACCTATACGCCCGGCAACCCCAACTCGTTGATGACGCCGTTCCTGGCGTCCGCGGAAGCGATCCACGATCCCGGGCCAATCACGCGCGGCATGTTCCAGGACATGGGCTGGGCCGTCAGCACGACGCCGCCCGCCTGCACGTACAACAGCAGCGTGTCACCCTCCATGTTTCCCTCCTCCGGCGGAACCGGGTCGGTGACGGTCACGACCGCCGCGGGCTGTCCGTGGTCGGTCGGCACCAACGACGCCTGGATCGCGTTCGCGTCGCCAACCGCCGGGACCGGATCGGCGACGGTGAACTTCAGCGTGGCATCGAACCCGAACCACGCGGCGAGGCAGGGGACGATCACCGCGTCAGGGCAGGCTCTCACGATCGCTCAGGACGGCGTCCCGTGCACCTACGCGGTGGCGCCGACCCTGATCACGTTCGGCGCGAACGGCGGATCCGCGCCGCTGTCGGTGACGACGAACGCGCCTGACTGCCCGATCACCGCGGTCACGCAGATCGGCGACTGGGTCGCGGTGAGCGGCAACGCGGTCGGCACCACGACCCTGACGGTCAGCGCCGGCCCGTCCGGCGCGTCCACGCGGACGAGCAGCATCGGGATCCATGGCACGCAAGTCGCCGTCCGGCAGAACGGCCATGCGACGCCGCCGTTCGACATCGACCACGACGGCGCCGGCGATCTGCTCGCGTACGATCCATCCACGGGCTCGCACTTCTTCGCGCGAGGCAATCCAGCCGCGCCCGGCTTCTCGACCGGCGCGTCGTCCACATGGTCCACGGGCTGGACCGTCCTCCCGGGGGACTTCAACGGCGACGGCCGGGGCGATCTGTTCTTCTACAACGCATCCACCGGGCGCGCGATCAAAGCGGTCTCGATCGGCACCGAGGTCTTCGCCTACTTCGAGTTCCCCTGGAGCGCCGGGTGGGGCGTCACCGTCGCGGACCTCAATGGCGACGGCTCGGATGACGTCTTCGTTTACAACACGGCCACGGGACGGTGGTATCGCTGCATCAGCCAGCCGGACCACTCGTTCTCGTACACCCTGAGCGGCACCTGGTCGCCGAACTGGAGCATCTACAGCGGCGATTTCAACGGCGACGGACGCGCCGACCTGTTCCTCTACAACGCCAGCGGCGATGCGAATCACGGGCGCTATTACCGGGTCCTCAGCAATCCCGACGAGACCGTCACGTATCTCGACGGCGACGTCGTGTGGCGGACCGACTGGACGATCACGCCGGGCGATTACGACGGCGACGGCCGCACCGACCTGTTCCTGTATCGCCCGAGCGGCGAGTGGTACCGCGTGTTCTTCACCGCCGCAGGGCTCCGCTTCGAGAACGGCGCGTGGTCGACCGGCTGGACGCTGTCGCGCGGCGATTTCAACGCCGACGGACGCACCGACCTGTTCGTCTACAACGAGACCAGCGGCCGCTGGTACGTCGTGATCTCACAGGCGGACGGATCGCTCGCCTACTACGGCGACGTCATCTGGTCGGCCGGGTGGAAAGTTCACGTCACCGACGTCAACGTCGATGGCGCCGCGGATCTCGTGCTCTACAACCCGAACGACGGACGCTGGTTCCAGGCCGTCACGCAGGCGCCGGGTGTGTTTGCGTTTGCCAATGGAACCTGGTCGACCGGGCTGCAGATCGTCGCGACCCGGCCGCAATCGAGGTGAGCGGAATGAGCGTTCGACAGTCGAGTACGGTGCCCGTGTGTCTGACAGCGCTCCTGCTGGCGTGCGTATGGAGCGCGCGGCCGGCGCCATCTGCGGGCGGTCCGATCCGCGCGGTTCACGAGCCCGGACCGATGTGCGTGCTCCTGGCCGATTACACGGTCCATCCGAGCTATGTGCCGCCGCGTCTGCCTCCGTCCGCCCTTGCCGCAGCGCCCGGCACGCGCAACACGACGATCAGCGTCGCGTACGCCGGTTTTCCCGCGCAGGCGCGGGTCGCGTTCCAGTTCGCGGTGGATGTGTGGGCGTCTCAGCTCAATTCGCCGGTGCCGATCACGATCGACGCGCGATTCCTCGATCTCGGACCGAACACGCTGGGCAGCGCGGCCACCGGCGCGCTGTGGCGCGAAGTGCCGGGCGGGATTCCCGGGACGTACTATCCGTCGTCGCTCGCCAACCGACTCGCCGGCTTCGACATCGATCCCACCGAGGCCGACGTCATCACGCGGTTTGGCTCGAACGTGAACTGGTATTTCGGCACGGACGGCAACGCCCCGGCGGGCACTCACGACTTCGTGACGGTCGTGCTCCACGAACTCGGACACGGGCTGGGCTTCTTCGGCTCGGGCTGGCTCAACGCCAGCTCTCAGGGGACGTGGGGCTTCGGCACCCCGAACGCGCTTCCGGGCATTTACGATCGCTTCGTCGTCAATGGGTTCGGACAGGCGTTCCTCGACACGGCGTTGTTCCCCAACCCGTCGTTCGCGTTGGGCACGCAGCTCACCAGCGGCAATCTCTTTTTCTCCGGACCGCAGCAGCGCGCCGTCAACGGAAACAGCCCCGCCCGCCTCTACGCGCCGACGATCTGGGGGGCGTTCTCGAGCTATCTGCACCTGAACGAAGCGACATACACGGTCGGAAATGCGAACTCGCTGATGACGCCGTTCCTCGCCTCCGCGGAAGCGATTCACGATCCGGGCTTGATCGTGCACGGCATCTTCCGCGACATGGGCTGGAGCGTGAACGGCAGCGCGTGCACCTACAACGTCACCCGATCGCCGGGATCGTTCACCGCCAGCGGCGGCACCGGCGCGGTGACCATCACGACCGGGACCGGCTGCGGCTGGACGGCGAGCAGCAACGCGCCCTGGCTCACGTTCACGTCGCCGAATACGCTGGGGACCGGCCCCGTCTCGCTGGATTTCAGCGTCAGCGCCAACGCGAGCAGCGTCGGCCGGAGCGCGACGATCAGCGCGGGCGGCGCGACGCTGACGGTGACGCAGGCCGGCGTGCCGTGCACGTTCAGCCTCGGAGGGGACCTGGTCACCTTCGGCGTCCACGGCGGCGCCAAGACCCTGGCGGTCACGGCGAGCGCGCAGGACTGCGCGTTCTCCATCGCCGGCAGTGCGCCCTGGCTCACGGTGAGCGGCGCCCAGACCGGCAGCAGCACGCTGACCCTCCAGGCGGGCGTATCGGGCGCCGCCGCTCGCACGACGACGGTGACGGTGGCGGGCGTTCCGGTCAGCGTGCGGCAGCTCGGCGACGATTCGTCCACCTTCGACATCGATGACGACGGCGCGGCCGACGTGCTGGCCTACGACAATCTGAGCGGATCGCGGTTCTTCGCCGTCGCCGATCCGCGCAACCTCGGGTTCGTCAACGGCGCGATCTCGCAATGGGCGGCGGGATGGACCGTCCTGACCGGCGATTTCAACGGCGACCGTCGCGGCGATCTGTTCTTCTACAACCAGTCGACCGGCCGCGCGGTCGAGGGGATCTCGATCGGGACGGAGACCTTCGCCTACACCGAGTTCGCGTGGAGCCCGGGATGGCAGCTGACGGTGCTGGACCTGAATGGCGACCGCGCCGACGACCTGTTCCTCTACAACCCGGGCAGCGGACGCTGGTTCCGCGGCTTCAGCCTGTTGACCGGCGGCTTCCGATTCTCGGAGGCGGGCGTCTGGTCGCCGAACTGGAGCATCTACCCGGCCGACTTCAACGGCGACGGCCGCGGCGATCTGTTCCTCTACAACGCGACCGGCGACGCCAATCGCGGGCGCTGGTTCCGCGTCCTCAGCGGTCAGGACGAGACCTTCAGCTACGTCGAGGGGGACGTGGTGTGGAGCAACAACTGGACGATCACGCCGGGCGACTTCGACGGCGACGGGCGCACGGACCTGTTCCTGTACCGGGCGAGCGGCGACTGGTACCGCGTGTTCTTCCGCGCCGCCGGACCTCGGTATGAAAGCGGGGTGTGGTCCGCGGGCTGGACGCTGTCGCGCGGCGACTTCAACGCCGATGACCGCACCGACCTGTTCGTCTACAACCCGACGAGCGGCCGGTGGTACGTGGTGATCTCAGAGCCAGACGGGACGCTCGGCTACTACGGCGGCGCGGTGAACTGGTCGCCGGGCTGGCAGGTGAACGTGACCGATCTCGACGTCGACGGCCGCGCGGATCTCGTTCTCTACAATCCCGCCGACGGCCGATGGTTCCAGGCGGTGACGCAGTCGCCTGGCGTTTTCACATTCGCCAATGGGACGTGGCCGGCCGGATTGACGATCCTTGCCACACAGCCCCAACCAAAGTAAGGTCGGCGCGTGCGCATCCCGGGTCGTCTCGTTCGGCCGCCCATCGGTCTGGCGGCGTTCGTGGCCGCATGCGTCTGGGTCCTGCCGCCGGATCCGCTGACGGCAAGGGCGGTGTCCCCACACGGGCCGGTCTGCTTCCTGCGCGCCGGCCCACCGGGTCAATCGAGCTATATCCCGCCCCGACGCCCGGTCCGGTGACCGCCGATTTCGCCGTCACCTACACGGACTTTCCGCGGGACGCCGAAGCCGCATTTCAGTTTGCGGTGAACATCTGGGCATCGCGGGTCTCGTCGCCGTTCACGATTCGCGTTGACGCGGCGTTCAGCGCGCTCGGTCCCGGCGTGCTCGCCGAGCACGGGAGAATCAATGCCATCGCGCGGCCCGACGATCGTCATCCGCTGCGATTTCCCTACATGCTCTACCCGTCGGCGCTCGGGACTCGTCTCGACGGATATCCATCCAATTCATTCGTGGACATGGGGCCGCGGTTCAACGCCGGCGTGAACTGGTACTTCGGCACGGACGGCGTCGTGCCGCCGGGGAAGTACGACTTCGTCAGCGCGGCGCTGCACGAACTCGCACACGGGCTCGGCGTTTTCGGCACTGCCGGAGTCAACCAGTTCGGTGCTGGATTCCTCGGCTGGAACTTCGACGGCGCCGCGGCGATCTACGACGCCTTCGTCATCGACGCGGGGGGCCGATCGTTCGTCATTACCTCGGCGACGCGCTCGCCGCCGCGTTCACCAGCGGCAACCTGTTCTTCTCGGGCCCGTTCGTGCGCGCAGCGAACGGAAACTCGCCCGCGCGACTCTACGCCCCGGCCACATTCGAACGCGGCTCCAGTTATGAACATCTCGACGAGGCCGCCTTTGGCGTGGGGCATCCGAGCTCGCTGATGACACCGTTGCTCGGCTCCTCGGAGGCGATTCACGATCCCGGTCCGATCACGATCGCGATGTTGTACGACATGGGCTGGGACCCGAATATCGCACCGTGCACTCATCGCATCACCGCGACACCGGCGTCATTCCCTGCCGCCGGCGGCTCCGGAATGCTCACGATCTCGACCCGAGACGGCTGCCGCTGGCACGTAGGCTCCGACAGCAGCTGGCTGGCCGCCGGCTACTCCGGCACAGGCTCGGGATCGGTTCCTTTCGTCGTGTCCGCGACGCCGAGCAGCATCGCCAGGCAGGGGGCCCTCTTGGTCGCCGGGCAGCAGATTGCGATTGCCCAGGCGGGACTGCCGTGCACGTTCTCGGTCAGTCGTACCGTGGTCACGTTCGGCGCCGCCGGCGGCACGGCGCCGCTCATCGTCACCACGACGCCCGGCGACTGTGTGGTCTCGAGGTCCACGAGCGCGCCGTGGATCTCGGTGGCGGGAAATCAGGCAGGGAGCAGCACGTTGGCGGTGACCGCCTCCGCCTCGGCGGGCCCGACCCGGACGGCGTCGCTGTCGATTGGCGGCATCCCTGTCGCCGTGCGCCAGAACGGACACGACGCCCCGACGTTCGACGTCAACGCCGACGGCACCGGCGACGTCGTCGCCTACGACCCGGTCAGCGGCCACCGGTTCGTCGCGGTCAGCAGTCCAGTCGCGCTCGGATTCACGGCCGGCGCGACGGCGACGTGGTCGCCGGGGTGGACGGTGCTGCCCGGGGACTTCAACGGTGACGGGCGCGGCGATCTGTTCTTCTACGACAGGATCACCGGGCGGGCGCTCAAGGGACTGGCAACCGGCGCCGAGACGTCGACCTACACCGAGTTCGCGTGGAGCCCGGACTGGGAGATCACGGTTGTCGATCTCAACGGCGATCGCGCCGACGACCTGTTCGTCTACAACAGGACGACCGGCCGCTGGTTCCGCTGCCTCAGCGTGCCGGACGGATCGTTCCGCTACTCGGACGCGGGCGTCTGGTCGCCGAACTGGAGCATCTATCCGGCCGACTTCAACGGCGACGGCCGCGGCGATCTGTTCCTCTACAACGCGACCGGCGACGCCAATCGCGGGCGCTGGTTCCAAGTCCTCAGCGGTCAGGACGAGACCTTCAGCTACGTCGAGGGGGACGTGGTGTGGAGCAACGACTGGACGATCACGCCGGGCGACTTCGACGGCGACGGGCGCACGGACCTGTTCCTGTACCGGGCGAGCGGCGACTGGTATCGCGTGTTCTTCTCCGCCACCGGTGCTCGCTACGAGACCGGGCTCTGGTCCGCGGGCTGGACGCTGTCGCGCGGCGACTTCAACGCCGATAACCGGACCGACCTGTTCGTCTACAACCCGACGAGCGGCCGCTGGTACGTGGTGATCTCCGAGCCAGACGGGACGCTCGGCTACTACGGAGGCGCGGTGAACTGGTCGGCCGGCTGGCAGGTGAACGTGACCGACCTCGACGTCGACGGCCGCGCGGATCTCGTTCTCTACAATCCCGCCGACGGCCGATGGTTCCAGGCGGTGACGCAGTCGCCTGGCATTTTCACATTCGCCAACGGGACGTGGCCGGCCGCACTACGTATTTTTGCCACACGGCCACAGCCGAGGTGAGCAGCAGATGTGTAATTCTGACTCGCCAACCGTAACCAACCGAAGGGAATAACCAGGCAGAATCACGGAAAATCGGGCAAATACATATGGTCGGGGTCACGGCACATCCATTGCCTCTGCTCAGCTCGCCACGGAACCGCTATGGATATCGCGACCATGCTCTCGAAACGCACGACGCTGACGACCCTCGCCATGGTGCTGCTGTCGGCGGCGCAGGCCGCGGCCATCCCCATTACGCTCGCGTGGGATCGCAATCCCGAACCTGACGTCGTCCGCTACCTGGTGTCATACGGCACCAGCCGCGGCATTTACTCCGTGACCCGCGACGCAGGGAACAACACGACCGTCGACATCGACGGTCTGACGCGAGGGCAGACCTACTACTTCGTCGTGCGGGCGGTGAACAGCGACGGCGTGGTGAGCGACCCGTCTCAGGAGCTGGCGTACCTGGCGCCGATGTATCCGCCGCAGGAGCCGGTGTTCTACAACCCGGCGACCGGCACGTGGAGCGCGCCGATGACCGATGTCGACAACCCGGGAAGCTCTCCCGCATCGGTGCCTGGATGGAACGTATACGAGGCGGACTTCAACAACGACGGATATACCGATTTCCTGCTCTACAACCCCGTGAGCGGCGCCTGGAAGAAGCTGACCAACCAGGGGCATGGCACCTACGCGTACTTCGGCAACTACAACTGGAGCGCCGGCTGGGTGCCGCAGATCGCCGATTTCAACGGCGACGGTTCGTCCGACCTCCTGCTCTACAACCCGGCCAACGGCCGGTGGTACGTGGGGCTGGCGAACGGCTTGGGGGACTTCGCCTACGTGCAGTCCGGCATCTGGTCGGCCGGCTGGACGGTGACGGTCGCCAACCTCAATGGGGACAATCGCGCCGACCTGTTCATGTATAACGGCAACCCGGCGCCGGATCCGAACAGCGGCCGCTGGTTCCGCGTCCTGACGCGCGCCGACATCTCGTTCGACTACCGCGAGGGTCCGGTGCGCTGGAGCACGGGCTGGCAGGTGCATCCGGCCGACTTCGACGCCAACGGTCAGGGGGACCTGTTCCTCTACAACCCGGCGTCGGGCCGCTACTTCCAGGTCATGTTCTCGGGCGACACGGCAAGCTATTACGACGGCGCCTGGTCGGCCGGCTGGGAGGTGCACACCGGCGACTTCAACGGCGATCGCCGCACCGACATCTTCGTCTACAACCCGGTGACCGGACGCTGGTTCGAAGTCATCTCGGGCCTGGCGCCGCGGAACTTCAGCTACTACGAAGGGGCGTGGTCGCCGGCCTGGCGGATCAAGATGACGGACTTCAACCACGACGGCCGCACCGACCTGCACGTCTACGACTCGACGACGGGACGCTACTACGAGGTCACGACCGTCGGAATCGCGGCGTTCGACTACCTGATGGGCTACAACGCGATGAACGCCATCGTGTCGTTCGCCGGGAGCCGCTAAGGGGCGCGGGGGAGCCAGCCGGCGCGCGCGACGGTGATGCCGTGCGCCCCTCCCCCGCCGTCATCCGCCACCACCACCGTATAACTGCCCGCCGACGGCGGATGCAGCACCACCAGGAACGCCCCTTTGCGGGCGACGTTCACCAGCGGTCCCCACTGCCCGCCGGTCTGCAGCCCGACGACGAAGCCGCCTCTGTCGGCCCTGCCCTCCAGGACGAACGCGTCGCCTTCGCGAACGTCGCTGGCCGGCGCCCGGAGTAGATAGCCGTTGGGACGTTCGTCCCCGATGCGCTCGATCACGCCGCTCACCTTCGGCTGAACCACTGCCGCATCCACGGGGAACGCCACGTCGTTCAGGTACACGCGCGTGCCGTCCCGGCGCACGAGCCCGCCGTCCGTCCCGGCCTTCTGCCGAAGCGGCAGCGTCCGCCAGTCCTCCGGCAGCTGCGCGACGAACTTTGGCAGCTGCGGCGGGACCTCCGCGACCTTCCAGGCCGCGATACATGACTCGGCGCGCGCCGGCAGCTCGAGGCCATCGAACGCCACGCCGAGCCTCGGCATGGCGACGATGGGGAAATACACGCGCATGCGCGCCGCGTCGAGCAGGTTGACCCATCCATCGAACGTGACGTCATCGGCCGGCGCCGGACTGTGGTAGCGGAGCACGAAGCGGAACAGCGCGAGCCCGCAGCGCGTGCGATCGAGTTCGAGCACGTGAAACGGTGCGCTGACCGCCGACGCAGGTGCGGTGAGCGGCGTCAGCCGGCGCCCGCCGCTCGCCAGAGGCGCCGTCTGCCACTGAATCGCCGCGGCGGGCAGCCGCTCGTAGCGCTCGAACAACGACGCCAGCTGCCGCGCCTGCACGGCGGCGGCCAGGGCGTAGCCGGCGGCCACGACGGCCGCGGCGAGCGCGACCGTCGCGAAGGCAGCGGCGGTGCGCCGGGCCGGCACCACCGGGCGTTCGCGGCGCCGCGCGAGCGCCCACACTGCGGACACCGTCGAGACGAACGCGCAGAGGGGGATGACCTCGAGGTAGAAGACGTGCCGCTCGTGGAACTGAAGGGCGCTCGCGGCCGGGAACGTGAGCGCCAGCACCGCGATTGCCGCCGCCGTCCGCCAGCCGCAGCGCACGGCGGCGATCCACGCCAACAGCAGCGCGAACGGCAGGATGAGCAGCAACGCCGGCAGCGCGGCAGCGCGCAGCGCGATCGCCCGGCGGAGTCCCGGCGATCCGATCCACGGCAGTGCTGCGTCGTACGGCGGCGACAGGCTCACCGTGACGGACCGGCGCGCCGCTGCCAGCGCGCGGAGCAGGAGGTCCGCGGGCAGCCGCGCGACGACGCTCCGGAAGTATGCCGTCGTGGCGGCGTCGTGCTGCGGCGATCCGAAGGTCATCTCGCGCGCGCGCGCCTCTCCTTCCGCGCGGTTCGTCCAGTCCCACACGAGGCTGAAGACGTACGCGTCGTGGTAGACGGGACCGACGCGGTACATCGGCGTCTCGAGCCCCAGCTTTGCGTCGAACGGCGAGGTCAGTCCGAGCAGCAGCACGTGGCTGATCACGCCGCCGCCGGTGTAACCGCGCAGGATCGGGAGCGAGACGATCGCGAACAGCGCGACGGCGGCGCCGCTGAACAGCAGGCGCCTCCGCGCGGTGTCGGATCCGGCGAAGGCGACCGCGGCCACCACCGGCACCAGCACCAGGAGCACGTCGGTGCGGAATCCCGATCCGATACCGGCGGCCGCAGCCGCCGCTGCGCCGAGCCAGGCCCGTCTCGGCGACGTCGAACGCAGCATCCACGCGATCAGCGTGGCGGCGCCGAGGATGAACGGCGCCTTGACGTAATCGCGCAGATCGACGGCGATGGCGAGGTGGAGCGGTGAAACCGCCCACGCCGCCGCTGCCGCCGCCGACAGCACGCGGCCGGCAAATGCCCGGCAGAGCAGGAACAACAGCGCGAGATCGAGGCCGAACGCGGCGGCATTGAGCCGATCCACCGAGGACCACGAAATCGGCCCCGTCTTCCACAGCGCCGCGACGACGAGCTCCATGTACATCGTCACGCGATGGAACGGGCGCAGCGGCAGCGTGGGGATTGTCGCGGGAAGCTCGCCGCAGTCGAACGCGTCACGGCGCGACAGCAGGAACGCCTTGAGCGCCGGCAGCGCGTCGTCGTCTGGGTTCTGGTACCCGCGCCCGCAGGCGGTCAGCACCGCAGGGCCGAACGCGCTCTGCTGGAACGACGGGATTCCGCCGGACGCACGGTAGTCCCCGAGAATCCGCAGGCCGAGCCACGCGCCCGCGGCGGCGATCGCGAGCGCCACCAGCACGTCGCCGCGGGTCAGGCGGCTCACAGCTCCTTGACGGCAGCGATCACGGCGGCGCTCTCGTCGTCCGTGAGCGCCGCGAAGAGCGGCAGGCGCAGCAGGCGCGCGCTGGAGGCCTCGGCGACCGGGCAGTCCCCCGGCGCGCCGCCGAACGACCGCCCCATGGGCGAGAGGTGCAGCGGCAGGTAGTGGAAGACGGCCAGGATGCCGCGGGCGCGCAGCTCCCGGATGGCGGCGTCGCGGGCGGCGGCATCGGGCATCAGGATGTAGAAGAGATGCCACGCCGGATCGCAGCCGTCGGGGACGGCCGGCAGCGCCGCGCCGCGCCGCGAGGCCCAGCCGGCCAGCTCGTCGCGGTAGCGCAGCCACAGCACCCGCCGCCGCGCCTGAATCGCGTCAGCGCGCTCGAGTTGCGCGCAGAGCACCGCCGCGTTCAACTCGGACGGCAGATAGCTGGAGCCGACGTCCACCCAGGTGTACTTCTCGGTCTCGCCGCGAAAGAAGGCCGTGCGGTTGGTCCCCTTCTCGCGCAGGATTTCGGCCCGCTGCACCAGGGCCGGATCGTTCACCAGCAGCGCGCCCCCCTCGCCGCAGGTGACGTTCTTGGTCTCGTGAAAGCTCAATGTGGCGAGCGCGCCGAACGATCCCAGCGGCCGCCCGGCATACGATCCGAACAACCCGTGCGCGTTGTCCTCGACGATGGCGACGCGGCCATCGGCGGCGAGCGCCTGCAGCCCGTCCATGTCGCAGCCGATTCCGGCGTAGTGCACCGCGACGATCGCCCGGGTTCTCTCGCTCAGCAGACGGCGCGCGTGCGCCGGGTCGATGTTCAGGGTGCCCGGCATGATGTCGGCGAAGCGCGGCGTCGCGCCGCGCAGCACGAAGGCATTCGCGGTCGAGACGAACGTGAACGCCGGCAGGATCACCTCGTCCCCCGGCCGCACCTCGAGCAGGAGCGCCGCCATCTCGAGCGCGTGCGTGCACGAGGTCGTCAGCAGCACGTGATGCGCGCCGGTTGCGCGCTTGAGCCGTTCGTGGCACTGCCGGGTGAACGGGCCGTCGCCCGACCAGTGCCCTTCGGCGAGCACGCGGCGCAGGTACTCGATCTCGGCGCCGACCGCCGCGGGGCGGTTGAAGGGAATGCGGTAGCCGGTCACGCGCTGGTGCGCTCGGCGACGGCGTAGATCGGCCGTTCCAGCGTTCGGTCGTGCACGCGCGCGAGGTACTCGCCCATCATCCCCAGCGTGAACAGCTGCGTGCCCGAGAACAGGCAGATGACCGACGCGAGGAAGGTGAAGCCCGGCATGACGACACCGTGAATCAGGTAGCGGACCAGCACCATGGCCAGCAGCCCCATGCCGAGCAGCATCGCCGCGAAGCCGAGCAGGCTGGCGAACTGCAGCGGCAGCGTCGAGAAGCCGGTGAGCATGTTGAGCGCGTGGATCACGAGCTTGAAGAAGGTGTAGTTCGAGCGGCCGAACTTGCGGTACTCGTGCGGCACGCGGCAGGCGGTGAACTTCGTCGTCGACCAGGTCAGCAGCACGTCGATCGAGACGAACGCGCCGCGGAAATCGGCGAAGGCCTGGCGCAGGTGCGTGCGCAGCGCGCGGAACCCCGACACCTGCCGCGCCGTCGTCGCGCCGAGCACGCTCTGCAGCGCGAGCTTGGTGATCCGTGAGGCCAGGTCGCGCCACAGCCCGTGGCGCTCGGCCGACGGCGATCCGTAGACGACGTCGTAGCCTTCCTCGAGCTTCGCCAGCAGCACCGGTATCTGCTCGGGCGGATGCTGCAGGTCGTCGTCCATCGTGACCACGACATCGCCGCGCGCGTCGCGGATGCCGCACAACGTCGCGTTGTGCTGGCCGTAGTTGCGCATCATGCGCATACCGCGGACCCAGCCATACCGCGCGTGCAGGTCCTCGATCGCCCGCCAGCTGCCGTCGCGGCTGCCGTCGTCCACCAGAATGACTTCGAACGTCGCGGCGGCCGCGCTCAGGACCGGATGCAGCCGTTCGACGAGAGCGGCGAGAGAGTGTTCGGCGTTGTAGACCGGGACAACGATGGACAGCGACGGCAGGGCCAATCTGTATGGATCCGCCGCAAATTCTAAAGGAGAGCGGGGGGCCGGTCAACGCCACCGACGCGGGTGTCGGTGGCGTCGACCGCGGGCGCTACGGGAGGATCGTGCGCGCCGCGACCACGGCGGTCCAGCCCGCGCCGAAGTTGCCGGTGTTGAACCGGAACTCGCCGGGGGCGATGGTGATGCACTGGAACCACCGCCCGTCGGCCGGGTTGTAGAGGAGCAGATCGGCGCGTCCGTCGGCGTCGACGTCGGTGATCGTCACCTGGAACCCCGAGGCCCACGTCACGCCGCCGTATGGCGTCATCCCGCCGTTCGACTCGGTGATCATCACGAACCAGCGTCCGGTGGACGGGTTGTAGACGTAGAGGTCGGCGCGCCCGTCCGCGTTGAAGTCGCCGCGGGAGACGTTCCACCCGGGCGACCAGGCGCCGCCGTCATAGACCACGCCGTCGGGGGTGAACAGGACGCGGTACCAGTCGCCCGTCGAGCGGTAGAGGAACAGGTCCGTGATCCCGTCGCCGTTGAAGTCGCCGGGAGTGACCGTCCAGTCGTTCCGCCACACCAGATCGCCGGCGACGTACGTCACCGACTCGTCGGCATTGCTGAGAACGCGATACCAGCGGCCGCGGTTGGCATCCCCGCTCGCGTTGTAGAGGAACAGATCGGCACGGCCGTCGCCGTTGAAGTCGCCCGGATAGATGCTCCAGTTCGGAGACCACGTGCCGCCGTTCGTGTAGACGAAGCTGTTGTCGATCTGGCTGATGCAGCGGTACCAGCGGCCGCTGGCGGTGTTGTAGACGAACACGTCCGAACGCCCGTCGCCGTTCAGGTCGGCGACGTAGATCGACCAGCCGCTGCCCCAGGTGAACGGCACGAACGTGAAGCTGCCGCCCGTGTTCAACCCCTTGAACGCGCGGCCGGTCGCCGGATCGTAGAAGAAGAGATCGGACACGCCGTCGCCGTTGAAATCGCCGCTCTTGATCACCCAGCCGGCAGACCAGACCCCGCCGTCGGCTCCGGAGAAGCCGGTCGCATTGGCGATCTGCAGCGACCACGCGCCGCTGCCCGAGTTGTAGAGCAGCGCATCGCCGCCCGTGCCGCCGCCGAAGTTGGTGCCGATGCCGGTGCCGGGCGCGTCGGCGCCCGTCGTGCCGGTGGGCGCGCTCGTGAACGTGACGTCCCTGGACGTCGAGCCGCCGTTGTACGTCGAGATCACCCGCGCGAACAGCGTGCGTCCCGCCGGCAGCGAGAAGACACGATACGAGGTCGCGCTGATGGTACCGCTGTCGGCGACGTCGTTGCCGCCCGCCGTGGTACCCACCAGCAGACGATAAGTGGCGCCGCTCGTCACCGCCGACCAGGAGAAGAAGGTCGGTCTCACGCCGGAGACGTTGTTCGTCGGATAGATGAACGTGGCGCCCGGCAGGACCGTGAACGTCGTGTCGGCGTTGCGCCACGTGCCGGCGACGCGGCTGGCCAGGCGGAGGTACAGCGTCTGGTTCGTCGGGAAGCTGGCGGGCATGGCGACCGACGTCGCCGCCAGCTCGCCGGAGTCGAACAGATTCGCCGCCCCTTCCGCGGTGCCCACCGTGAGCCGGTACAGATCGGAGTTCGCTCCCGCGTTCCACTGGAAAGCCGCCGACGTGCCGCCGATGACCGCGGTATCGGACGGATAGAGGATCGTGCCGTGCGGCAGCGGCGAGAACGTGATGTAGACCTTGCCCTCGGTCGCGCCGGGGAACGCCGCCACGATGTCCTCCGCCGCTTCGCCGGTGTGGTCGTAGATGAGCACGTTCTGCATCTGCCCGGCGGCCGGATCGGCGATGACGCGCCGGTCCATACCGCTGTTCAGGTCGATCGTCGCCGGGAAGAGCGCGCGGGCGCGGCCGAGGACGACGTGCGCTTCGCCGATGCCGGATGCCCCGGAGGCGAGCATCGCCAGGTCGTACACCTCCGTACGATCGACGTCGCCCATCGCCAGCGCCGCACCGGTGTGGAACCCCGCGCCGGCGCCGAAGATCGTGACGTCGGCGGCCGAAAACGCGCGGGAGGTCAGCGACGTCCGTCCCCAGAGCACGTAGACTTCGCCGGCGCCCGCGCGGGCGTTCGACGGCCCTGCCGCGTCCGGCGCCGCGACGACGAGGTCCCACTTCGCGTCGGCGTCGAAGGGACCGATCGTCAGCTTCGCGCCGGCGCGATCGCCGCCGTCGATGCCGGTGAACGTCGCGGTCGCCTGCGTTGCCAGGTTCACCGTGGCGGGGAGACCCGCGGCGCTTCCGGCGACCATGTAAACCGCGCCCGCGGGGGCCGTGCCGGGGGCGCCGACGACGAGGTCGTACGACGTGTCGCCGGTGATGTCACCCGCGGCCAGCACCTTCCCGACGTCCACGCCGGCCGGTCCGGTGATGGTGACGAGCGGCGACTGCGAAGACAGGTTGATCGTCCCGCTGATCGACGGCCCGCCCTTGATGACGTAGACCTTGTTGTTGCCGGGAGCGCCGACGATGATCTCGCGGTAGCCGTCGCCGTCCATGTCGCCGGTCGCGAGCGCTTCACCGATGCGATCGCCCGCCTGCCCGGTGATCGTCAGGACGGCGTCCGCGGTGGTGAGTCGCGCGCCGTTGACGAACAGGCCGCGCTTGAAGACGTAGACCGCGCCGGCGTTCGAACCGGCGGTCGGCGAACCGACCACGAGGTCGCGGCTCAACTGTGGAAGATCGAACTCGCGGCTGGTGATCCAGCCGGCCGCGGTCGCCGTGCCGAACCGGTCCCCGGCGGAGGCGCCGGTCAGGATCACCGGCGCGGTCGCGGCGGCAACTTCCCCGCCGAGCACCGGACCGCTGAAGGTGACGTAGACGCGCCCCTGGTTGCCGTTCCAGGTCGGCGATCCCATGATGAGATCGCGCCGCGAGTCGCCGCTCAACTCCCCTCGGTCCAGGTAGGCGCCGAAGGTCGCCCCTGCGGACTCCCCTCGCCACACTTCCCGGTTGGTGGATGAACTGAGAAAGACCGTGGTTTGCGCAGACGCGACTGTCGACGTCAGCGCGAGTGCTCCGAAAATCAGCCCCCATCGGATACGCATGTGCTCGCTCCCTCGGGCGAGCGGTTGAGCAACCGGCGTACCCAGCAGTACCCGGGACGGCGGACCGAAAAAGGGTAATCAGCGACGCAGCGGACGCGCGTCTCGAAAGAGCAGAGGTAAAGCTCTTGCTTATTTTGGGTAAGCCGTGGGTGCTTCGATGGTGCCGCCCGACCGGCTCAACCGTTCGAGATCGGCGTCGACCATCATCCGCACGAGGCTGTGAAAGTCGACTTCGGGCTGCCAGCCGAGGACGCGGCGCGCTTTCGTGGCATCGCCAATCAGGTGATCGACTTCGGCCGGACGGAGCAGCGCCGGATCGGTGCGGACGTGCTTCTGCCACTCCAGGCCGGCGTGCTCGAAGGCGGTCTCGACCAGTTCCCTGACCGAGTGGGCGACGCCGGTCGCGATGACGTAGTCGTCTGCCTGCGGCTGCTGCAGCATCAGCCACATCGCGCGCACGTAATCCCCGGCGAACCCCCAATCGCGCTGCGCATCCAGGTTGCCGAGCGACAGGGTCGAGGCCAGGCCCAGCTTGATCCGCGCGACGCCGTCCGTGACCTTGCGGGTGACGAACTCCAGGCCGCGCCGCGGCGATTCGTGGTTGAAGAGGATGCCGGAGCAGGCGAACAGGTCGTAGCTCTCACGGTAGTTCACCGTGATGTAGTGCCCGAAGACCTTCGACACGCCGTACGGACTGCGCGGATAGAACGGCGTCAGCTCGGTCTGCGGGACTTCCCGCACTTTGCCGTACATCTCGCTCGACGACGCCTGGTAGAGCCGGATCGAGGGATCCACGTGGCGGATCGCTTCGAGGACCCGCGTGACACCTTGCGCGTTGAACTCGCCGGTGAGCATCGGCTGGTCCCATGACGCCGGCACGAACGACATCGCCGCGAGGTTGTACACCTCGGTGGGCCGCGTCGCCGCGAGCACGCGGATCACCGACAGCTGATCGAGCAGATCGCCGGGCCGGATCTCGATGCGATCCAGCAGGTGCGCGATGCGCCACAGGTTCGGCGCGCTGGTCCGGCGGACGACGCCGATCACCTCGTAGCCGCGCTCGAGCAGCAGCTCGGCGAGGTAGGAGCCATCCTGTCCCGTGATCCCGGTAATCAGCGCTCGTTTGGCCATGAGAACGCAGCATTGTACCGGCCGCTGATGGAACGCGTCAATGTTACACTTCCTCCTTTCATGCCCGGATGGCCCGCCGTACTTGCCGCCGGCGCCACCGCCGCCGCCGTACTCCTTCATCCCCGACTGGCGCTCGCCGCGTTCGCGGCGTTCTTTCCGATCGCGCCCGCGATCTGCAGCGCGCTCCTGCACGTGCCGGCGCGCGCCGCCGAGACGCTGCTCGTCGCGCTCGCGATCGGCTTTGCCGCGCGCCGCGCCGTCCGCCGCGGCGATCCCGCGCCGCCGCGCGCGTTCGCGTGGGCCGCCGCCGCGTTCGTCGTCGTCGTGGTCGTGTCGGTCGCCGTCCAGGCGGCGCTGACCAGGCTCGTGCTCTCACCCGCGGGATTCGCCGATGCGCTCGCCGTGTACGCCCGCACGTACTACGACGGTTCCCGGACGTTCAACTACGTGGTCGCCGCGCTGCCGCTCGTCTGCGGTGCCGCGGTCTCCGTGATGGTGGCGGCGTACACGCGTACGGGTGAAGCGGCCGAACCGGTCCTGCGGATGCTCGTCACCGGCGGCGCCGCGGTCGCGTGCCTCAACATCGCGCGCCTCACCAGCGTGCTGCTCCGCACCGGGGACGCGATCGCCGCGCTGCCGGACGTGCTCACGACGACGCGGATCAGCGCGCCGTACGGCGATCCGAACGCCACCGGATCGTTCTTCGCCCTGCTGCTGCCCGTCGCCATCGGCCTGACGACGCAGTCGGCAGGCCGGCGCCGCTGGTACTACGCCGCCGTCTCCGCTCTGATTGCCGCCGCGCTGTGGATCAGCGGATCGCGAGCCGCGCTCATCGCCGTGGCCGTCGTCGCCATCGGCGCGCTGGTCCTGGCGCGCCGCGGCGCAGCCATCCCGAAGCGGATCGGCATGGCCATGGCCGGGGCTGCCGTCCTGCTGCTGCTCGCCCTGGCCTTTCCGAACCCGCTGTTCGATCGCGCGAGCACCTCGGGCGCGCTCGGGATCCGCGCCGAGATGGCGCGCGTGGCCACGCGGCTGTGGCTCAGCAGCCCGGTGCTGGGGGTCGGGGTCGGACAGTTCCTCGAGAAGTCCGGCAGCTTCGTCCAGGACGAGTACGTGCGGACGCTGTACGGACGCGAGAACGCGCACAACAACTTCCTGCAGATCCTCGCCGAGCTCGGCGCCGCCGGCGCGGCGGCGTTCGCGCTGGCTGTCGTCGTCGCGCTCGCGCATCCCGCACCGTTCGGCCTCCGGGCGGGGCTCGCCGCGTTTCTCATCACCTGCCTGGGCGGACACCCGCTGCTGATTCCGGACGTGAACACCGCGTTCTGGATCGTCCTGGGCGCCGCGGCCGCGGCGCAGCCGCCGCGCGAGTCGCTCCGCCGCCTCCCGCTCGCCGCCGCCCTCGTGATGGCGATCGCCGTCGCCGGTGCCCCCTTTGCGTACCGCACGGCACGCGCGAGCCTCAGTCTCGATCACGTCGGGTTCGGCGTCGCGGGATGGGAGTTCTCGCCGGACGGGCGGCGCTATCGCCGCTCCGAGGGAGACGCCACGGTGTTCGTCCCGCGCGGCGCGCGGCAGTTGGTCGTCACGGTGCGGCCCGCCGGGCCCGCGGCGCTGCCCGCGACGTTCAGGCTGTGGCTGAACGATCGCCTGGCCGATTCGTTCGTCGTTCCGGTGGACGGCTGGCAGACCTACCGCATGACGATGCCGACGACGCGAGGTCCGCAGTTCATCCCGCTGCGGATCGCGGCGACCGACAAGGACGGCAGGCCGGCGCCGTTTCTGTTGCAGAAGGTCGAGTCGCTGCCATAGCATCGAACTGGCCGATGATTCCCACGCTGCTCTTCCGCTGGAGCGTTCGCGCGCCCGTGGCGGCGGCACGTGAGGCGATCGCGACGCTCCACCGGGCGCGGCAGGCACGCCGCGTGCTCGCCTCGGTGGTGTGGCTCGAGTTCCAGAAGAAGTACGCCGGCTCGGTGCTCGGCGTGCTGTGGCACCCGCTGTATGCCGCGCTGCTGCTCGCCACCTACAGCTTCGTCTACCTGGTCGTCTTCCGCGCGCGCTTCGCCGAGTTCGGCAGCTTCGAGTACGTGCTGTTCATCTTCTCGGGAATGGTGCCCTACCTCGGCTTCTCCGACGCGGTCGCGACCGCCACGCCGTCGGTGAAGGCCAACCTGTCGCTGCTGCGCAACTCGGTGTTCCCGCTCGAGCTCGTGCCGATCCGGCAGTTGATCGTGTCGATGGGCGGCCTGCTGATCAGCCTCGGCATCCTGCTCGTCCTGCTCATCGTCTCGGGACACGCCGGACTGCATCTGCTCTACCTGCCGGTGCCGCTGCTGCTGCTGTTCGTGTCGCTCGCCGGCCTGGTGTGGTTCACGTCCGCGGCTGCCGTGCTCATTCCCGACGTCACCTACGTCGTCAACCTGCTGCTGCTGCTGTTTCTCTTCATCTCGCCGATCGGCTATCCGCTCTCGCTCGTGCCGGGCGCCGCCCGTATCTGGGTGCTGCTCAATCCGCTCACCTACCTGGTCGAAAGCTTTCGCTTCGCGCTGATGGGGCTGCGGGAGATCCCGCTCTGGACAGATGCCGTGTTCGGCGTCTTCGCGCTCGTCCTGGCCGTCGCCGGCGCCGGCTTCTTCCGCCGCTTGATGCCGGTGTTCACCGACTATGAGTGAGCCGCGGCCGGCGGTGGTGCTCCACCGGCTCTCGAAGACGTACCGGCTCTACACCCGGCCCGGCTACCGGATCCTCGATCTGCTCGGGCTGTGCCCGCCGGGTCCGCGCTACTTCACCGAACACGTCGCGCTGCAGCCCATGGATCTGACGATCGCGCGCGGCGAGAAGGTCGCCATCATCGGGCGGAACGGCGCCGGGAAGAGCACGCTCCTGAAGCTGATTACCGGCGCCGCCCGGCCGACCAGCGGCTCGATCGCGCTGCACGGACGGGTCAGCCCGCTGCTGCAGATCGGCACCGGTTTCCACCCGGAGTTCACGGGACGGCAGAACGTCTTCGCCAGCCTCGCCCACATGGGGGTGATCGGCCGTGAAGCGGCGCAGCGCTTCGACGACATCGTCGACTTCGCGGAGCTGGATCAGTTCATCGACCAGCCGATGAAGACCTATTCCACCGGCATGGGCGCGCGCCTGATGTTCTCGACCGCGACCGCCGTGGAGCCCGAGATTCTCGTCGTCGACGAGCTGCTCGGCGTCGGGGACGCCTACTTCGCGCACAAGAGCTTCGAGCGCATGCGCGCGCTGTGCACCGATCGGGGGACGACGCTGCTGCTGGTGACGCACGATCTCTATGCCGCGATGGATCTGTGCGAGCGGTTCGTCTGGATCGATCGCGGCGCCGTGCAGCACGTCGGCGACGGCCGCAGCACCGTGTCCGCGTACGAAGCGTCGATCAAGGCGCAGGAGGAGGCGCGCCTGCGCGCGCGCAACCGCAGCCGCGCCGCGACGGCCGGCGGCGCGCTGCGCGTCGTGGTGCGGAGCCGTTCCGGTTTTGCGCTGCCTGAGCCGCTGTGGATCGAGCGGATCGAGCTGGAGTTCCAGGACGGCACGACGGCGCTGCGCGCGGCGGACGGGGCCAGCGACTGGCACCTGTCGGCCGAAAGCAACCTCGGCGCGCCGGACACGATCGAGGGACGCCGGGCGCGGCCGCTGCAGACCTTCGGCCACATCTATCACAAGGCGGAGTGGACGATCGCGCGCGCGACGAGCGAGCCGCCGGCGGCTCTGCGCATCGCCTGGCGCTACCAGGGGGACGAAACCGCGGAAGTGGCGGTGCTCGACAGCGAGAACCGCACGATCCTGCGCGGCGACCTGCCGCGCGGCGAGGGCTGGCAGGAGCAGCGCATCGCGAACGCGAGCGGAGACGCCTTCGCGGGCAGCGGCGCATACGGCACCGGCGCCATCCGCATCGAGCAGGTGGTCTTCGCCGACGACGCCGGACGCGAGTCGGTGAGCTTCCCGCACGGCGCCCGGCTCCACGCCCGCGTGACGCTGCAGCGGCAGCAGGAGGACGGGCCGCGCGACTGCACGTTCGTGCTGGCGTTCAACCGTCTCGGAGGCACCGCCGCGGTCTACGTCCATGCCGGGCGGCTCGAACTGCCGGCGGATCGCGCCGTGGTGCACGTCGAGGCCGATCCGCTCGTGCTCGGCGGCGGCGCGTGGCTCGTGACCTGCGCGGTCGGCGAGCGCGACCTCTACCAGCAGACCTTCAATCCCTACTTCACGGTCAACTCGCGCTGGTACCACATGCTGGTGCGCGCCTTCGAGATCCAGGTGCAGTCGTCGTCCGCGGTCGAGGCGGCCGCCGCCGCGATGCAGCCGGCGCGCATCACGATCGTTCCTGACGCACCGGCGCCTCGGTCGTGAACACGAACGTCCACCGGACGGACGCGCCGCGCGCGCACGATCCGCGCAGCACGATCTGCCGCGACGGCACCCGGACGCCGTACGAGGGGGAGTACCACGCGGCCTCGATGCTCATCGCCAACTCGCGCGGCCAGTCCAGGCGGACGCGGGCGGTCTCTGTCGTGAGCCGCAGCGCGCCGCCGGTCTCGTCCGCATGGACACGGGGATCGAGCTGGAAACGCCACTCCATCGGCAGCGGCGATTCCGGGGCGGTGTCCGCCGAGTCGACGATGCGCAGCACGCCTGGGTCGAGCGCGAACGTCCGGCTGACGGCCAGGCCCAGCGGCTCGAAGCCGCGATGCCGGCCGGTGTAGCGCGCGGAG
This sequence comes from Vicinamibacterales bacterium, assembly GCA_035699745.1. Taxonomy (NCBI): domain Bacteria; kingdom Pseudomonadati; phylum Acidobacteriota; class Vicinamibacteria; order Vicinamibacterales; species Vicinamibacterales bacterium. The sequence continues at coordinate 94,580 of DASSPH010000077.1, read as the reverse complement.
CGGTCCGCCGTCGCGACCTCGACGTGCTCGGGGGACGCGCGCTCGAACATCCGGAACAGCCACTCCGGCTTGAATTCATTCGGTTCGGCTCCGGCCGGCGCGACGCTGCTGTGCGATCTCACGCTGCGCATCAGATTGCGCGAGTCGGGATCCGACGTGTACACGTGGCTGCCGGGATCGACGACCAGCGGACGGCCGTTGACGTGGTACTCGAACGACAGCAGATCGTTGTGCTTGTGGTTGCCGAAGCCCTTCGTTCCCACCTTCGCGTTGGTCACGAGCAGGTAGGTGCCGGCGGCGTCGCGGTACGACAGCAGGCCGGCCTCCGGAAAGAACGCGTGAACGGGCGGCGCCGCGAACGGCGGCGCCTCCTCCACCGTCAGGCCCCACCATGCCGCGTCCCAGGCGCCCTCGGGGCCCGCGAGGGAGAGCCAGCCGCGCTCCCCGAACGCCGCGGCGGCAGGTCCGAACAGGTGACGCGGATCCTGCGGCCGCTGTTCGTCGTGCCCGCGAAACACATGCAGGCGGCCGTCGTCCGCGTCGCCGACCTGCGGCATCAACCCGTCCGGGCGCAGCACCGCCGCGAGGAAGGCGTGCATCTGACGCAGTCGATCGGCGTAGGCGGCGGAAAGCTCCCGGCCGCCCGACAGCGCCGCCCGCCACCCGGCGAAGAACAGCTCGGTGACGAGACGGTGGTACGGCACGGACGACTCGAAATCCATGCCGTCGGGCAGCACCTGCACGGCCATCTCGGCTTCGAGCGCGCTGGAGGCGAACTCGAACCACGCGCGCCCTTCCTCCCAGTGCCGCAGCGCCAGACCTGCGAGTTGCAGCCCGACGATGTTGCTCAGGAAATGGTTGCTGGTGACCTCGTAGTGATTCTCGAGGTGCGTGCGGATGAAGCGGCCATGCGCGATCACCGCGTCGAGCGCGCGGACCCACGACGCCTCGTCGACGGGCGCGTCGCGGACCAGCTCCAGACCGATCACCCAGTTCGCGGCGCGGATGGCGACGTCCATGGTGCAGGTCCACTGGATCCCGCGTCCGACGGGATTCGCCTCCATGAAGTCGTCCGCCTGCAGAAACAGCTCGCGCGCGTGCCGCGCATCGCCGCCGAGCAGCCACGCCTGGCCGAGCGTCGCCCAGTGATAGCACCGCGCGAGCTCCCAGGGACGCTTGATATCCGAGGACGGCGGCCGGATGGCGGCAATGTCACAGCCGGCGGACGGCTGCTGGTTGGGAAAACGCGCGCCGCAGACCGGATCCAGCGCCCAGTCGATCGGGTCGTAGCCGCCGCGCGCGCCGCGGTCCGGGTCAACCGGCCGGTACGGCCCGCTGCCGAGCAGATTGAAGCGGTGATCGACGGCCGCATTTGCCGACGCCATGATCGTGGCGGTCAGCTCCGGACAGGCGCGACGCAGGCGATCGGGATCGACCGGACCGTAGATCCGCGGCGCGGAACGGAAGGCTGCGACGTCCTGTGCGCCGGCCGCCGGCGCCGCGGCGGCAGGGCCGGCTCGCGGCTTCCACAACCGTCTAAGCAGATCGCGCACGGGAAGCGTCGAGGGGCTTGGTGGCTTTCACGATCAGGTTCCACCCGACCAGCCGCCCCGCCAGGCCGAGCGGCACCCAGCGCGCGAACGGCGGGAGCTCGGGCGCCGTCAGCTGCCGCTTGACGATCTGCACGTCCGTGAACCGGCTGAACATCGCCCGCAAGCGGCGCGCGGTGTAGACCTTCACCAGCGGACGCGCGTCGTTCTTCGTCATCTCGACGCTGCGCGACATGATGTCCCCCATCGACGCGCTCTGCAGCAGACCGCCTCGCAGGCCGAGCAGGCCGACCTGCACGCCCCAGTAGTGCAGCGAGTTCTCCGCGTACACCATGATGATCGCCCTGCCGCCGGGCGCCAGCACGCGGTAGATCTCGTCCACCACCGACTGCGTATTCGGCGTGTGATGGATGACGCCGTTGCTGTAGACGACGTCGAAGCTGGCGTCGGGGAACGGCAGCGTCTCGGCGTCCTGGTGAATGAAGGTGCCCGGCAGGCCGCGCAGCCGGAAGTTCTCCTGGGCGAGCGCGAGATGTCCGGCCGACAGATCGAGGTCGGTGACGATCGCGCCGTGGCGCGCGAACTGGGCCAGGTCGGTGCCCATCCCGCCGCCGATCTCCAGCAGGCGCTTGCCCGCGTGCCGATCGAACTCCATCACCTCCGGCATCCACGGGCCGTACTCACCGTAGCGATGCGCCTCCACTTCGAGGAACCATTGCAGCGTGTGCGCCTGCGCGTGCTTCACGTACTGCGATCCGACCGGGTTGTTGTTCCACTGGTTCTGGACCTGATCCTTGTACGGATCGCCGGTTTCGATGCGTGCCGGCTGCGCCGGAGCGGCGGCCGGCACCGGCTGGATCTCGCCCGCCGCGGCGGACCACAGCCGCCGCACGTGCGCCTCCCAGGAGAAATCGACCTGCGCGGCGGCTCTCGCGTTCGCGCCAAGCGCGCGCGCGATCGCCGGGTACGCCGCCAGCGCGCACACCGCCCGCACGAAATCGTCGACGTTGCCGGGCTCGCACAGCACCGCACGCTCCCGGCCGACGGCGGGGGCGCCGCCGGCGAAGTCGCCCGGCCGCAGTGCCGGCTGCAGCACCTGGCCGATCTGCTCCAGATCGCTCGCCACGATGCCGCCGCCGCACGCCATGTACTCGAACAGCTTGGTCGGCGATCCGAAGAACCGGCTGTCGACCATGTGGCTGCTGTGCGGCGACACGAAGATGTCCGCTGCCTTCAGCAGCCGCGCCCCCTCGGGCTGCGGGACGCGCCCGGGCGCGTGGACCCGTGCCGCGAGACCGCCGTCCCGGACCGCGGTGTCGACCAGGTGCTTGTGGGTGCCGTCGCCGATCAGCAGGAACCGCACGTCGGGACTCTGGCTCGCGATGCGCGGCATCGCGGCGGCGAGCACGTCGACGCCGTGCCACCCGCCGAAGGTTCCCGTGAAGCAGACGACGCGCTCCCGATCCGACCAGCCGAGCTCCCGCCGCAGTTCCGCGCGCTGCTCCGCAGACGCCGGGGCGTACGTGTCGGGATCGACGCCGTTCGGGTTCACGACGATCTTGTCCGCCGGCACGCCGCGCTTCAGCAGATCGTCCCGCACGATCTCCGAGACCACGGAGATCAACGTCGCTTGCGCGAACGCCGCCTGCTCGATGCGCTCGAACTCCTGCTCGTAGACGAAGCGGTCCCCCTGGAAGCTGCGGCGCATCGACAGCTCCGAGCCGTTGTATTCGACGATGTACGGGATGTCCAGCGCCTGACTGAGACGCGCGCCGGCGTAGTTGCCGAGACAGAGCCGCTCGTAGAGATAGGCCGGCTTCAGCGCTTCGAGCACCGGCCGCAGCCGCGCCTCGTAATGCCCGGTGGCGCGCAGCAGGTCCAGCTCGCCGGCGCTCGCGCCCGGACGCTCGAGAACGACCTGGCGCAGGCCGAGGTCGTCCAGCAGCGGATAACGGTTCGCCATCAGCGCGACGAAGCCGCCGGTCACGCGCGCGAGCTCCTTGGCGACGAAACAGGTATGGACGTAGCTGCCGCCCGAGGTGATCGGCGCCCAGTAGTCGGTCCGCAGGTACACGCCGGTGCCCGGCAGCGGAGAGGCCGGCGACGGCACGCGCCGGCCGGCGAAGGGCACCGGCGACGCCGCGGAGACGAGCGCGTCGACGTCGCTCGAGATCTCGGCCGGCGCCGCAGGGCGCTCGGCGGCGGCGGGCGGCGTCCACGCCGGGCGTCCGGTCAGGCGCCGCGCCGCCTCCCAGCCCTTCACGGCGATCCAGTGCCGCCAGCCGCTGCGCAGCCGCTCGTCGTCGACGCGTTCCAGCGCCTGCTCGGGCGGCCAGTAGAACCACGCGGCGTACCCCGCCCGCAGCAGCCGGCCCGCCAACGCGAGGTGCTGGCGGCCCGCATAGCCGGTCGGCACCGGCAGCACCGCACCGCGCACCTCGGGATGCGTCGAGAGCCACGCCAGCACGTCGCCGATTACGGCGGCGCCGCCGCCCGTCGCCGGCAGTTCCAGACGATGCCGCTCGGTGGTGGCGTCGATGCCTGGCACGTCGGCGGCGGCGCCGCGCTCGAGTGCCGTGTCGAGGATGATGACCTTCATTCCACTCCCGCCGCGCCGCGGCCGGACAACAAGTCTTCGATGTGCAACGCGACCGCGGTCGTCTCGAACAGCTCTTCGACCGGAATCGGCGGCGGCTCCCCCTGACTCAGTGCGTCGGCCAGACGCGACATCTCGCGTTCGTGCCCCTTGTCGGGGGCGCCGGCTTCCCACAGCACGCGCTGATCGCTGGCCCGCGTCAGACGCTGGAAGTCGTCGAGCACGTACGCGTCGCCGTCACAGAACACTTCGAGCCGCTCCTTGCCGAGCCCCGTCTTCGGACCGATGGCGGTGTACATCACGCTGCCGAGGCTGCCGTCCCGGTAGCCCAGCGTGGCCGTGAAATTATCCGTGCGCAGCACGGGCCGGTCGCCGGGCTGGATGGCGGCGGCGGCGATCGACTGCACCGGCGACGCGGCAAGGAAGCGCAGCGTGTCGTACATGTGGCACGCTTCCCCGAGGTTTCTGCCGCCGCCTTCCGCCGTCTGCACCCAGTGATCGCCGGGGATGTAGCCGCCGTTGACGCGGTAGTTCATCACCAGCGGGCCGCGCTGCGGCGGCAGCGCGGACGCGAGCGCTTCGATCGCCGGGGAGAAGCGCCGGTTGAACCCGACCATCAGCACGGGCGCGCCGGCCTCGCGCCACGCCGCGACGACGTCGTCCAGCTCGTCCCACGACAGCGCCAGCGGCTTCTCGACGAACACGTGCTTCCCGGCGCGCAGCGCCGCGGCCACCTGCGCGGCGTGCCGGTTGTGACGCGTCGCGATGACAGCCAGGTCGATCTCCGGATCGCGCAGCACGTCGTCCAGCTCGGTGGAGAGGATCTCGACCTGGTTGGCGCGCGCGAAGTTGCTCGCCTGCACGGTCGTGCGGCTGACGATGGCGCGGAGGAAGAAGACGTCGCGCCGCTTCTGCATCTGCGGCACCAGCATGGACGTGCCGAAGGCGCCGGCCCCGACGAGGGCGTAGCGGATCTGACCGGATGCCGGACGACGATGGCCGCGCAGGTGCACGGCCGTGGCGTCGGGCGGCTCCGGCAGCGGACGCTCGTCGTCGGGATAGCGCAGCAGCACGGCCAGCGGCGCATCCGTCCCGGCGGCGAGCTGACGATACGCGTCCGGCGCCTGGTCGACGCCGACGACCTTGTCGATCAGCGCCTTGACGTCGATCCGGCCGTCGGCCGCGGTTTCCATGTACGCCTGCATGTTGCGATTCAGCGTCCATCGCACGTAGGCGTACGGATAGTCGGCGCCGCGCTGTTCGTATTGCGCGTCGTACCGCCCCGGTCCGTACGACGTGCTCATCAGGAGATCGATCTCCTTGCGATAGAAAGCGGCGCGCTCGACGTGCAGGCCGACGTCGCCGACGATCACGACCGTGCCTTTCGCACGCGTGACGTCCATCGCGAGATTGATCACGTGACTGGCTTTCGTCGCCGCCGTGATCAGCGTGCGATCGGCTCCCCTGCCGCCGGTCGCGTCGCGGACCAGCCGGCGGAACGCGTCAGGCTCCGTCGCTCCCGCGAACAGCCCGTGCCGGCGCGCGCGCTCGACACGGCCGGCGTCGAGGTCGAGTCCGTAGACGCGCGCCCCGGACGCGCGCAGCAGCTGGACGGTGATCTGGCCGATGAGCCCGAGACCGATGACCGCGATCCGCTCGCCGAGCTGCGGCGCGGCGCGCCGGACCCCCTGCAGCGCGATCGCGCCGACGGTCGTCGTCGCCGCCACTTCGAGCGGACATCCCGGCGGGACGCGGCACGCGAGATTGCGCGGCACCACGACATAGTCGGCGTGGTTGGCGATGCCCGCTCCGGCACAGGCAACGAGATCGCCCGGAACCAGGTCGGTGATCCCCGCACCGACCGCGAGCACCTCGCCGGCGGCGGAATAGCCGACGTTCCAGCCCTGCTGATCGAGCTCGGACTGCGGCAGGCCGTCGGAGAGCGCCGGCAGCATCGAGATGCTGATGCGATCGATCGACAGCGTCGACGGCCCGGCTCCCGCGGCGGCGATGACGAACGTGATCGACGAGGAGCCGGCGGGATCGAATATCAGCTGATCGTCGAACGCGCCGCGCTCGTAGATGCGCGATCCGAGCCACCGGTCGCCGGCGTCGTTGAGCAGTCCCATCGTGACCGCGCCGGCTGCGACGGTGCCGCTGATCGAGACGACGGGCGTCGTGCCGGGATCGACGGCGATCGGTCCGGCGGCCGCCTGATAGGCGCCGCTCGACGCGTCTGTCGTGAGCCGTACGCCCTCGCCGGACGCGTCGAGCGCGGTCGCCGCGTGGCGGGTCCAGGTGAGATCGGCCGCGGTGAACTTCGGCGCCGCCGCCGGGCTCGGACGGAGCGCCGCGATCCGGCCGCGCGCGATGGCGGCGACGCGCCGCATGGCGCGATCCGGCTCGGCGATCGCGGCCTTCAGGTAGTGGCGCGCGAGACCGGCGGACGCGCGGGCGCGCTCGGTGACGGAGCCTTTGTCCGCCGGATCCGCGGAGGCGCGGAGGCCGGACAGCTCGGTCCCGGTGCTCACCAGCGAGTATCGGACGCGGACGAGCAGCGTTCCGTCCTCGAGCGCCGGGCGGGGCATGCGGGCCACCAGCGCCCCGCGATCGTTCAGCAGAATCTGTCTCATGTGAGTCTCTGGCAGCGCGCGAGCAGTGCCTCGACGTGCGCGTCCCATGTATACCGCGCGCGCGCCGCGGCACGCGCATTTGCGCCAAGCGTCGCGCGGAGTCCGGGGCGCTCCACGGCGAAGCGGATCCCGTCGGCGAACTCGTCGACGCTCCCCGGCGTCGAGACGATCGCGACCCGGCCCGCGGCATCCGTCATGCCGTGCGGCAGCTCCGACGCGCGAAAGGCGGGCTGCAGCACTTCGCCGATCTGCTCGAGCGCGCTGGCCACGATCGCCCGTCCCATCGCCATGTATTCGAAGAGCTTCGTCGGCGATCCGAAGAAGCGGGAGCCGTCGGGGTTGGGCACGTGCGGCGACAGCAGCACGTCCGACGCCGCCAGCCACGCCGGCGTTTCCGCCTGCGGCCGCAGACCCGCGAACGCCACGAGGTCGGCGAGCGGCGCGAGCTCGCGCCGCGCGGCGGGCATCATGGCGCCGTCGCCGATCAGCAGAAACCGCACGCGGTGCCGGTCGATCCACCGTCGATCGGCGGCGAGCCGGCCAATCGCCGCGGCGAGCACGTCGACGCCGTGCCACCGCCCGAACGTCCCGACGAACGTGCACACGGTGGCGTCTTCGGGAATGCCGGCAGCGCGACGCGTCGCCGCCCGATCCGCGGCGGTGAAGCGCGCCGGGTCGAACAGATCCGTGTCGACGCCGTTGGGATGGACGACGATGCGGTCGGCGGGCACGCCGTGGGCGCGCACCTCGTCGGCGAGAGGCTGAGACACGACGACGACCAGATCCGCCGCGCGCAGCCCCACGATCTCGCCGCGCGCCGCCAGCCGCTCGAGACGCAGCGCGCGCCCCCAGTGACGTGAGACCCACACCTCGGATCCGTTGTACTCGACGATGACCGGAATGCCCAGCCGCCGGCCGAGCGCGACGCCGGCCCAGGATCCGAGACTCAGGCGGTGATAGAGCGCGTCCGGCCGCGCGGCGCCGAGACGCGCGGTCAACGCGGCGACGAACCGGCGGTGATACCGGTAGTAGTTCAGCTCGTACGGGTAGGCCGGATCGGGCGGCGCCGGGATACTGTGCATCGGCACGCCTTCATCGATCATCGGCTGCGGCTCCGGCGCGAACACGTCGGTTCGAAGCCCGCGGCGCTGCAGCGCGTTGACGACGCCGGCGAAATGACCGACGGAGCCGCCGACCTTCACGCCGTGCCAGAGATTCGTACGCAGGACCGCAATGCTGCGGAGCGGAGAGGGGAACCGCCGCGTGCCCGGCACGTCGAGCGCGCTGAGCTCGCGCCAACAGGCCCATGCCGAGAGGGCGCCGCCGATCGTCGCGCCGAGCATGCGGCCGAGCGCCGACCAGACGGTGCGCCGCGACACGCTGCGCCGCGTCCCTTCGGCGCCGATCGTCTCGAGCGTGCGGCAGCGGGTCAGCGCCAGCAGCGTCAGCAGCGCGGGCCTGAGCGGACCCGGTCCGCCGTCCTCGAGCAGGAGCCCGACGTCAGCGCGGACGCTGCGCACGCGCGACACCAGCCGCGCGGCGCCGAGCGGCCGCAGATCGCCCAGGGTGGTGACCTGGAGCGGACCGTCGAGCGTCGCGGAGACGCGCTGCAGCCATGCGGCGGACGGCGGATACGCCGCCAGACCCCAGTACTCAGCCACGGGTGACCGGCTTGCCGGTGCGCAAGCTCTCCTCCGCCGCCCGCGCGCACCACGTCGCCCACCAGCCGTCGACGGCGGTCACTCCGGGCGCGGCGCCTTTGACGATCGCATCGTGGAAGTTCTGAACGATCTCGAAGTGCCCCTTCTCGACCGTGCCGCGGCGCGTCCGCCCGGCGTGCGGCGTCCCGGCAATCTCCACCGCCGCGAAGTCGTCGAGCATCGCGGCGCGGCCGCCGCCGAACACCTCGATACGCTCCTTGCCGACGGCGCTCGCGCCCTGGCTGCAGTAGTGGATCGTGGCCAGCGATCCGCCGGCGAACTGCACGACAATCGAGACGTTGTCGGCATCGACCAGCCCGTCGCGCCGGATCGCCGCGGCATGGACCGACACCGGGTCGGCGTCCACGAACCAGCGCGCCCAGTCGAGGAAATGCACCCCCTCGCCGACCAGCCGTCCGCCGCCTTCCGCCGGATCGCGCAGCCAGTGTTCGGCGGGCAGCAGACCGGCGTTGACGCGATACAGCACCGTCTTCGGCTCCAGCACCGGCCGGAACGCCTCGCGCAGGCGCAGCGACGCCGGCGCAAAGCGGCGGTTGAAGCCCACCATCACCACGCGCCCGGACGCCGCGGCCGCTTCGACGATCGCCGAGCAATCGTCCACCGTCAACGCGAGCGGCTTCTCGACGAAGACGTGCTTGCCGGCCTGCAGCGCCGCGAGCACCAGCGAGGCGTGCAGGTCGTGCCGGGTGGCGATCAGGACGGCGTCGATGTCCGGATTCCGCAGGGCCGCATCGGGCGAGGTGTCGACCGCCGGCACGCCATGACGCCTGGCGTAGTCCGCCAGCGCCAGGCCCGAGCGGCCGATCATCATGTCGATCGAAAAGCCGCCGTGGCGGGTCAGCATCGGGTGATGCACGCCCTTGAAGAACGCGCCGGTGCCGATGACCGCGAGGCGCACGCGGCCGGCGCGCGGCTCGCGTCCCGCCGGCGCGACCGCCGGCGGCCGGACGACGGGCTCGCTCGGGAGATCGAAATCGATCAGCGCGCCGATCGCATCGCCGGATCGCAGCGAGTCGTACGCGCCCTGCGCCTGATCGGCGGGCCACGATTGCGCGATCAGCGGGCGCACCTGCAGCGCCCCCGTGCTCATCAGCCGCAGCACTTCCGCGAGGTTCCGCCCCTCGGTCCAGCGCACGTAGCCGATCGGATAGTCGAGTCCCTTCTGCTCGTAGGCCGGATCGTATCGCCCGGGCCCGTACGAGGTCGAGATCAGGAAGTCGATCTCTTTCTTGTAGATGCGCTCGCGGTGGATGCGGATGGGCACGTCGCCGACCAGCACGAGCCGTCCCTTTCGTCGGCACACGTCGAGCGCCGCGTTCAACAGCGCCGAGTCGCCGCCGCTCGCGCAGACGACGGCCGCGTCCGCACCCGTGCCGCCGGTCCAGTCGCGGACCAGCGCGGCGAGATCGACGTCGCTGGCGATCGCTCCCGCTTCCATGCCGAGCGTACGCGCGAGAGCCACCCGCGCCGGACGGACGTCGACGCCGAGCACGCGCGCGCCGTGCGCGCGCAGCAGCTGCGCCGTCATCTGGCCGATGAGGCCGAGCCCGATGACGACGATCTGTTCGCCGAGGGTGGGGGCCGCGCGCCGGACGCCCTGCAGCGCGATCGCGCCGACCGTGGCGCACGCCGCCGACTCGAAGTCGAGACCGTCGGGCATCACCGCGACCAGGTTGCCCGGGACCGCGTTCACCTCGGCGTGGTTCGCATGGCCGGCGCCGGCGCAGGCGACGCGCGCGCCGACCGCCACCCCCGTCACGCCGTCGCCGACCGCCATCACCTTGCCCGATGCGCTGTAGCCGAGCGCCATCGCCGACTGCCGCCGCGCCCGAACCAGATCGACCGTCCGCCGCAGCCCGACCGTGCTCACCTTCTCGCGCACCTTGCGGATCAGATCGGGGTTCGCGATCGCCTGCCGCAGCACGCCCTGCCCGCCGCCGGTCGTCGCCAGTTCCGTTCCCGTACTGATCAAGGAATGGCTCGTCCGCACGAGGACGTGACCGGGCGGACAGAGCGGCGCCGGCACGTCGACCACGGCGACGCGGCCGCCTTCGAGCACGACCTGCTTCATGCCGCCTCCCGGTATTGCCGCGCGCGCTCCAGGACCGCCTCGGCGGAGCCGAGGCCGAACGCCCAAGCGACCGCCAGCGCGCCGGTGGCGGTCACGTCGAGCCGTATCACCGTGATGGGTACCCGCACGCCGTACGACGGCGACGCATATCCCGGCTCCAGGACGGGCGCCGGCAAGCCGGGGCCGGCCCACCCGAGCCGCACCGGCACGTCCGCAGCGGTGTCGATGACGATCGCGCCCCCTTCGACGCGCGCGCTGACGCCGGACGCGAGATGAAACCGCCAGGTGTAGCGGTGCGTCGCGGACGCCGCCAACTCGTCGCGGACCGCGAACATGCGGCCATCCTCCGACAGCGCGCACCCTCGGGTGTGCCGCACCGGATCGGACAGCCGCTCGTATCCAGTGTGCGCCGCGACGATCTCCCCGCCGGCCCCCTTCCCCGTCCAGCACACATCGACCGGACGCGCATCGTCGCTCAGGCGCCACAGGTCCGAAGGGACGAGGAAGCGATTGATCTCTTCGCCATCCACCTGGACGCCGTTGTGCGAGGCGGTGCTGCGGAAGCGATCGCGCGCCGCCGGATCGGCGGTGTAGACGAACGATCCGCAGTCGGTGACGACCGCGCGTCCGGCCAGGCACAACTCGAAGCTGAGGATGTCGTTGTGGCCGTGCCCGCCGCGACCGTTCATGCCCACTTCGGCGCAGTCGACGATGGCGTGGGCGCCCGGGGCGCGCAGCACGTAGATGCCCCCGTCAGGAAACGCTTCCGATCCGCGGGGGCCGCCGCGCGGCAGTCCGGCGAACGTGTCGGCAGCGCCGGCGCCCAGCATCCACCAGGTTTCTTCCCAGCAGCGTCCGGCGGCCTCGGCCAGCGGCGCCTGCCCGAACAGGCAGGCGGCGGTCGACAGCAGGTAACGGTGATCGTTGATGTCGCGCGGCGCGAGCTTCTGCATCCGCCCGTCGTCGGCGTCGCCAATCAGCGGCGCCCGTCCGTCCGGTTTGGTGTAGGCGGCGATGTAATCGAACATGCGTTCGAGACGGTGCCATGCCGCCGGAGGCGCATCGCAGCCGGCCATGCGCAGCAGGAGGAACCCGGTCAGGAACGTCTCGGTCACCAGCCGGTGGTACGCGGTCGACTGCTCGAAGTCGACGCCGTCGGCGTGCACCTGGCGCGCGATCTCGTCGACGAGAATCCGGCGGCCGGTCTGGAGCCAGCGTTCACCGGCGGCGGAATGGCGCAGCCAGGCGCCCACCGAGACGAGCCCCACCGCTTCGGCGATGTAGTGGTTTCCATGCGCGTCGGACTGCTCGAGGTGCTGCTCGATGAACTCGCCGTGGAGATACAAGGCGCGCGCGAAGCGCGCGGCGAACGCCGGCGGGGCGGGCGACGCCGGGGGGAACAGGCAGCGATACGCCCATTGCCAGTTGTGGACGCGGATCGCCACGTCCATCGCGCACACCCAGTTCACGCTGTAGCCCCACGGGTTCTCGCGCTCCCAATCGTCGAACTGCGAGACGAATTCCGCGCGATAGGCGTCGCGCCCGGTGAACAGCCACGCCTGCCCCAGCAGCGCCGCGTGCTGGAACCGGCTCAGTTCCCACGGCACCTTGACGTCGCTGTCGGGCGTGAGCATCTCGTAGTCGAGATCGAACGCATACGATTTCGGCCAGGCGGCGCCGGTCTTGAAGTCGCGCAGCCAGGGCAGCGACGGCCCCAGCGCGCGGCACCCCGATCCGAGCAGATCGAACTCGTGCGCGAGAATCCGATCCGCCGCGTCCACGATGCCCTGGACGGCCCCGGGGTTCGACTGCTGAAAGCGGCCGGCGACTGCGTCCATGGATTCGCCGCTGAGCGGAAAGAACGGCGCCCGCGCCAGCGCGTCCGGCAGCGCGGCAGGGCCGGCGCAGCCGAGTGCGTCGAGCACGTCGCGGTCGGACAGGAGCGCCGGGCGCAGCCGCACCCACGGGCGGGCGATCTGCGCCCGCAGCTCGCGTCCGATCCCGCGCGCCACTTGCGCGGGCGGGCGGGTCAGCGCCTTGCGCGCCATTCTCCGGTAGCGGCCGATGCGTGACATCACGGAATCCAGCGATCGTACCAGGCGGTGAGGTTGTAGATCGTCCACAGCGGCAGGCTGCGGTCCGTGCCCGAGCGGTGGGAGGCAAACAGCCGGGCGATGCGGTCGTAGTCGAAGAAGCCGCGCTCGCGAAGCCGGCTCCGCATGATCGCCGCCTCCGCGTCGCGGCCGAAATCGCCGCGCAGCCATTCCGCCATCGGCGCGCCGAACCCGACCTTGGGGCGATCGATGACCTCGTCGGGGATCACGCCGCGCGCGACTTTCTTCAGCAGCCCCTTGACGCCGCCGGCGAGCTTGACCTCCATCGGCAGGCCCATGGTGTATTCCACGAGGCGGTAATCGAGGAACGGCACCCGCGCCTCGACGGACGTCGACATGGTGATCTTGTCGACGCGCATCAGCAGCAGCTCGGGCAGCCGCTGCTTGAACTCCAGATAGGTCATGCGGGCCAGCACGTCGGCCTCCGGCCAGGCGGCGTCGAGCCGCGCGAGATGATGCTTCACCACCTCATAGGTGTCCGCCGTCGAGAAATCGCCCGGCGCGACGGCGCTCGGCGCGCCGCTGAACGCGGTCCGGTTGACCAGCTGCGTCTTGTCGGTCTCCCAGAAGCACACCGCGCCGCCCCAGAAGTGTTCGCGATCACGCGCCGCCCGCGCGGCGATGTCCGCGTACAACGCGCCGCGATCGAGCATGCGGCCGACGGCGACCGCGGTGGAGGCCGCCGCCCGCCGCACCGACTGCGGCAGGCGCCGCCACGGCTCCCAATACTGCTCGTAGAGCTTCAGGTAACCCATGTAGCTCGCATAGCCGCAGAACTGTTCGTCGCTGCCCTCTCCCACCTGCACGACGACCGTGCCGCTCTGGCGCACGAGCCGCGACACGAAGTACAACGGAACGCAGACCCAGTCGGCAAGCGGCTCGTCCTGCGTGGTCACCAGCTCGGGCACGTAGGCGGCCATGTCGCGCTCGGCCACCATGATCTCGTGGTGATCGGTCGCGAACCGGCGGGCGACGGCGCGCGCCTCGTCGACCTCGTTCAGCCGGCGATGATCCGAGAACCCGACGGTGAACGTGCGCACCGGCTGCGACATCTCGCGCGCCATCAGCGCGGTGATCAGCGACGAGTCGATGCCGCCCGACAGCAGCACGCCGAAGGGCACGTCGGACATCAGCCGCTTGCTGACCGCCGCCTGCAGCAGCCGGGACACGTCACCGGCGGCTGCGGCGACGTCGACGCGCGGCCCGGCGGCGTCGCCGGTTCGCGGCAGCGCGTCCCAGTACGACTCGAGGCGCACGTCCGGACCGCTCACCGTGCCGCGATGCCCTGCCGGCACCTTGTGAATCCCTTTGAACATCGTCAGCGGCGCCGGCGCGGCGAGAAAGCTCAGGTAGTGATACAGCGCCCACGGGTCGACGTCGCGCGACACCGCCGGATGGCACAGCAGGGCCTTGATCTCCGACGCGAACAGGAACGCGCCGTGCGCCTGCGTGAAATAGAGCGGCTTGATGCCGACCCGATCGCGCGCGAAGAACAGCGTGCGGTCGCGCCGGTCGTAAACGGCGAACGCGAACATGCCGTCGAGGTGGTGGACCACATCCGGTCCCCATTCCTCGAAGCCGTGGACGATCGTCTCGGTATCGGAGTGATCGGTGCGGAAGCGATGCCCGCGCTGCTCGAGCTCGACGCGCAGCGCCGCGTGGTTGTAGATCTCGCCGTTGAACACGAGCTGCAGCCGGCCGTCCTCGTTGGTCATCGGCTGCGAGGCGGCCGGGGCGAGATCGATGATCGCGAGCCGGCGGAACCCGAGCCCGGCATGCCGATCCGGCGACACCCACGAAGCGGCGTCGTCGGGACCGCGGTGCGCGAGCGCGTCCCGCATGCGATCGAGCACGCCCGCATCGACGTCGTGCGCGGAGGACAGCCAGCCGGCGATCCCGCACATCAGGAGGCGCCTCCCGCCGCCGCGACGATCTCCGCGAAGCGGGCAGCCTGCCGACGGCGGTCGTAGCGCGCGGTCACGAACGCGCGTCCGGCGGCGCCCATCCGGCCGCGCGCCGCGGGATCGCGCTCGAGCGCCATCACCGCCGCGGCGAGGCCCGCCGCATCGCCGGGGGGCACGAACACGCCGGCACCCGCGCTCTCGAGAATCCCCCGCGCCTCGCCGTCGACCATCAGCACGATCGGCCGCGCCGCCGCCATCGCATCGAACAGCTTCGACGGCACGAAGGTCCTGAACACCGGGGCGGCGGACAGCGTCACCAGCAGGACGTCCGCCGCGGCCATGACGTCGGCGACGCCGGCGCTGGGCACCTCGTCGAAGAAGCGGACGTTGCGGCAGCCGCGCCGGGCGCATTCCGCCATCAACGCCGGCTTGCGCGGCCCTTCGCCGACCAGCAGGAACAGCGCCTCGGGGGCCGACGGCGCCGCGTCGAGCACGACCTCCAGCCCCTGCGCGATGCCGTGCAGTCCGATGTACGCGACGACGAAGCGGTCGCCGAGATCGTGGCGGCGGCGGAAGGCATCGCGCCCCTCGGCCCTGGACGCGAACAGATCCGGCCGCGTGCCGTTGGGCACGTGCGTCACCGCCGCGGCAGCGCCGTGCGCGGCGATCGCGGCGCAGAAACCCTCGGTCGTCGCGGTGATCGCCCGCGCGCCGCGGTAGATCGCGTGCTCCAGCCGCTCGGCGGCGCGATAGAGCACCGGGTTCGACAGCTCGCCGAGCGCGGCGGCCGCTTCCGGCCACAGGTCCCGGACGTCGACGACGAACGGGGCGCGCTTCAGGCGGCTGAGCGCCAGCCCGGCCGCCGCGACCGTCAGCGGCGGCGTCGTCGCGACCACGACGTCGTAGCGCTGACGGCCGGCAAGGCAGGCGAGGACCGCCATGAAGAAGAACGTGGAGTAGAACCCCGCCCGCGTGAGGAAGGTCTTGCGCGGCCGCGCGAACACCCAGACGCGGGTGACCCGATAGCCGCGCTCCTCGTCGCGATAGATCCAGCGCGTCCGGTACGCCGGCGCCACGATCCCGGACGGGTGGTTCGGTACCTCGGTCAGAACTTCGACGTCGTGCCCCGCCGCGGCGAGCGCGGCGGCGAATTCGGCCATCCGGTTCTGCGTCGCGCCGATCTCAGGCGGGAAGTACTGCGTCAGCAGCAACACTCTCATCGCTGGATGTACACTGCCGCTGAATGGCGACGCGCGCGGTGCACGATTTCTGGAACCACGAGTCGTGCGGCGAGGTCTACGCCCGCGGCGGCTCGGTGCGCGAGCAGCTCGCCGCGCAGGCCCGCACGCGCTACGAGCTGGAGCCGTACCTCGCGCCCTTCGCGCGGTTCACCGAGGCGCGCGGCGCCGCCGTCCTCGAGATCGGCGTCGGCATGGGCGCCGATCATCTGCAGTTCGCGGAACAGCACCCGCGCCGCCTGGTCGGCCTCGATCTGACCACCCGCGCCCTGGCGCACACGCGCAACCGGCTGGTGCTCGAGGGACACGCGCCGCGGCTCCTCCAGGCGGACGCCGAACGGCTGCCCTTTCCGGACGCGTCCTTCGATCTGGTGTTCTCGTGGGGCGTGCTGCATCACACCGCCGACGTCGCCGGCGCGATCCGCGAGGTGCATCGCGTGCTCGTTCCCGGCGGCCGCGCCCGCGTGATGCTCTATCACCGGAACTCCTGGACGGTCGACATGCTGTGGCTGCGCTACGCGGTCGCCGCCGGCCGGCCGTGGCGCTCGCGTCGGGCCGTCGTCGGCGAGCGGCTCGAGAGTCCGGGCACGCAGGCGTTCACGCGCGCCGAGGCCGAGCGCCTGTTCGCGCCGTTCGCCCACGCCGCCGTGCGCCCGCAGCTCGCCTTCACCGATCTGCTCGAGGGAGCCGCCGGCCAGCGCCATCGCGGCCCGGTGCTCGCCGCGGCGCGGCGCATCTGGCCGAGACGGTGGATCCGCCGCGGCGGCGCGCGGCGCGGCTTCAACCTGCTGATCGAGGCGCGGAAGTAGCACGTTCAGAAGCAGTCCGCCCGGCCCATCACCCAGGACTCGTGCCACAGGATGGCGTTCATCAGCGTCCACAGCTGAAAGCTGTAGCCTCCGCCCGATTCAATCTGCCGGCGCAGCATGCCGCGGACGAAGTCGTCGTCGAAATAGCCCTCGCGCCTGAGCGCCGACCGCTCGAACGCCGCCAGGCACCGCCCGCCGAACTCGGGGTCGCGGAACCACTCCTCCATCGGCGCGCCGAATCCCTGCTTGCGCCGGTGCACGAGATCGGCGTCGATGTAGGGTTCGGCGACGCGTTTCAGCAGCCACTTGCCGACGCCGTCGCGCAGCTTGTACGAGAGCGGCAGCCGGGCGGCGAACTCGACGACGTCATGATCGAGAAACGGCACGCGCGCCTCGATCGAATGCGCCATCGTCAGCTTGTCCACCCGCATGAGCAGATGCTCGGGCAGCCGCAGCTTCAGCTCCATGTAGGTGATCTTCTGCAGCACCTCGGGCTCGACCAGCCGCCCGGTGAGCGGGCCGAGGTAGTGCTCGACGACGTTGTGGCTGTCCGGCCGATCGAACCCGCGCGGGAGCAGTCCGTCGATCGGGCACGCGATCGGCACGTCGAACGGCCGGCGATCGGGCGTGAGCTTGTCGCGCAGCTCGCCCCACCAGCAGGCGGCGCCGCCCCAGAACAGCTCTTCGCCGGCTTCGGCGCGCGCCGCGATGTCGCGATCCTCGCCGGCCACCGCCGTCCGCGGGCGGCGCAGCCGCCGCACGGCGCGCTGCACCGCGCCCGCCGATCGCAGAGGATTATAGATTTCCTCGTACTTCTGCCGGTAGTGCTCGCACCACCAGTAGCCGAGGAAGTTCTCGTCCGCCCCTTCGCCCACCTGCACCACCGTGGTGCCGCTGCGCCGCACCAGCTCGGCGAGGAAATACAGCGGGATGCAGACGTTGTCGGCGATCGGTTCGTCCTGCAGACGGATGAGCAGCGGCAGGAACTCCTGCATGCGGCCGCGATCGATCCGCGTCTCGTGATGATCGGTGCCGTAGCGCTCGCTGATCCGGCGGGCGTGCTGGAACTCGTTGTAGCTCTCCTGCCCTTCGTAGCCGATCGTGAACGTGCGGATCGGCCGGTCCATCAGCTCGTGCATCAGCGCCACGTTCAACGACGAATCGACCCCGCCGGAGAGGAGCACGCCGAAGGGCACGTCCGACACCATGCGGCGGGCGATCGACTGCCGCATCAGCCGCAGCAGCTCGTCGCCGGCCTCGTCGGCGCTGAGATCGCGCTCGCTCAGCGTCCGCGATCGATCCGGCTTGCAGTCCCACCACTGCGCGGCGCGGGCGCCGCTCGCGTCGATGGTGATGGTGTGGCCGGCCGGCAGTTTGAAGATGCCCTTGAACAGCGTCAGCGGCGCCGGCGTGACGATGAACGTCAGGTAGTGCCAGAACGCGGCGGGCTCCATCGCCACGGAGATCTCGGGATGCGCGGTCAGCGCGCGGATCTCGGACGCGAACAGCCATTCGCCGCGCGGCGTCCGCGTGATGTAGAGCGGCTTGATCCCGATGCGATCCCGGATCAGGTGCAGCACCGGCCGCTCGGGACGGCGCGCATCGTAGATGCCGACGGCGAACATCCCGTAAAACCGATCGACGCACGCGAGTCCCCATTCCTCGAACGCGTGCAGCAGCACCTCGGTGTCGGAATGGTCCGTCCGCCAGCGGTACCGGCCGGTCGCCTCCAGCCGGGTCCGGATCTCGGCGTGGTTGTAGATCTCGCCGTTGAACACGACCGCCACCGTGCCGGCGTCGTTGACCATCGGCTGCAGCGCCAGGTCGGACAGGTCGATGATCGACAGCCGCCGATGGCCGAGCACGCACTGTCGGTTGGCCGACCTCCACAGCCCGGTCCCATCCGGACCGCGATGCGCCATGCGATCGCGCATCAGCGCGATCGTGTCATCGGGAGTCGCGTCCTGCGCCGGATGAAACGCGCCGAGAATGCCGCACACGTCAGTCTTTGCTCCGTCCGGCCACCAGCAGGCACACCCAGCCGTAGCACGAGGGAAACGAGCCGGCGACGCCCAGCCCGTAGAGGTTCAACGCTTCCGCGCGATCGATGCGCAGGCCCGCGGCCGACGCGGCCCGCTCGATCCCAATCATGTCAGCCTTCCACAAGTGCGCTGGAAGATCGTACTCGGAACTGAGCGCGTCGAGGGGCACCAGCGCATACAGCCGCCCTTCGGGCGACAGGACGCGCCGGACCTCGCGCAGCGCCGCCACCGGATCGGCCGCATGCTCCAGCACGTTGTTGGCGATCAGCGTGTCGAACTGCCCGTCGGCAGCCGGCAGGTTGTGCAGGTCCGACACGACGCTGACCGCCCCCCCGCCCCGCGGCATCGTCTCCGGCTGAAGATCGACGCATACGTACTGCGCGGCGCGCGGCGCCAGCTCCCGCGCCAGCCGGCCCGTTCCCGCGCCGATCTCCAGCGCCCGCCCGAGGTGCCCGGGCATCGCCCCAATCAGCGCGACGACGTCGGCTCGCAGCGGCGCGTCCGCCGGAATCGTCTCCAGGTAGGCGTGAGCCTTTCGCTGCCTGGCCAGCGCGTCCGCGCCGAACCGCTGCACCCGCGCGTCCGCTTCCGCCCGCGCCGCGGTCAGAAACGCCTCTCCGCCCGCGACGGCGAGCGTGCCGGCCGACGCCGTCTGCGCCGCGACGCATTCCTCGATCAGAAGCGCGCACTGCGCCTCCGAGACCTGCTCGTCCAGCTCGAGCAGCGTCGTGCGGACGGCCGGTCCGCCGCCGGCGTGCGCGAACACCTTGAACTCATGGTACCGCTGCGCCAGCCCGGTATCGTCGAGGCGGCGCAGGAACGACTCGAAGCGGAGATAGTCGAGCAGCCGATCGAGATCGGCTCGCGGCCCTCGCCACCGCGACCACGTCGCATCGAAGCCGCGCGCGATCGGCGTGCGCACGACGCGCAGCACACCGGCGTGCGACGCGGCGCCCGGCACGCGCGAGTCGAATTCGAGCGGCCGGTACGCGCCGGCCGTCAGCCACGCGCCCGTTCGCGCGACCGATCCCACGGGCTCCGGCGGATGCGGAACCGCTGGCCACGAGAGATCCGCCGCCACCCGGCCGTCGATCAGCGTCTCCCACTCGGGCGCCGCGAACGGATTGTCGCAGGCGATCAGCGGCAGCGCGGATCCGCCCAGCGCCGCCGTCAGCCGGGCGCTCCTCTCGAACCCGGGGCTCGCGTCAGCGGCGCGAATCCACGTGCCGAACACTGCGTCGCCGAACACGCGATGCACGGCCGATCGTCCGCGGGCCAGCAGCGGCGACCAGGCCGCGACCCGGTCCCCCGGATCGGCAATCAGCACCGCGGCAATCGGAAGCCCCGCGCGCCGGATGCGGCGGGCGTGCCCGACCATGCGCCCCATCGTCGTCCGGCCGAGATCGCGGATCGACAGCAGCAGCCCGACGACGTCGCGACGGACGATGCCGGCGATGACGGTAAAAGCGCTGTCGCCTTCACCAGCCGCCGATGCCGAATCGACGGCGAGGTGTTCCTCGGCGACCGCACGCGCCTCGTCGGGGTCGAGCCCCCACGCATGCGGATTGGGCAGCACCCAGACGACCCGCGCTCCCGGTCCGAGCCGCTGCCGGATGTCCAGGATGCGCGCGCGGGCGCGGGCGAGGCCGCGCCGGGCATCGAGCCGGGCGCGCGCGAGACCGGCGTCGGCTCCGGCCAGCCACACGCCGTCGTGTGCGTGCCTCGCGACTTCGGCGGCGAGCGCGGGGGACGCCTCGCCGAGCGCCTGCAGCCGTGCCGCGTCCAGCGTGCAAAGCTCTGGAAAATCGATCACTCGACCTGAAGGTTGGGATGCACGAGGATTCGCCGCGAGCGCCGCCTCGCGGCCTGCGTTGAGCGTACGGTAAGCTACGCGGATCGTCAATAGCGACCGATGACCACTACTCATGAGCTGATCGACGTTCTCGTGGTCGGCGGCGGCGTCACCGGCCTCGCCACCGCGGCGGCGGTCGCCGCCGACGGCCACACCGTCTGCGTGGCCGAGCGGCATCGCCGCCCCGGCATGGAAACGAGCACCCACAACAGCGGCGTGATCCACGCCGGGATCTACTACCCGGCCGGCTCGCTGAAGGGGACGCTGTGCGTCGAGGGGGCGGACCGTCTCTACGCCTACTGCGCGCGGCGCGGGGTGCCGCACGAACGCTGCGGGAAGCTGATCATCGCCCCGGCGCACGGCGACCATGCCGGCCTCGAGGCGCTGCGCGCGCGCGGCACCGCCAACGGCGTCGAAGGACTCGAGGTCGTCGACGCCGCGTTCGTCCGCGCCCGCGAACCCCACGTCGCAGCGCGGCCGGCGCTGTGGTCGCCCAACTCAGGCCGCCTCGAGCCGGAAGTGTTGATCCAGGCG
Source organism: Vicinamibacterales bacterium (assembly GCA_035699745.1). Lineage (NCBI taxonomy): Bacteria > Pseudomonadati > Acidobacteriota > Vicinamibacteria > Vicinamibacterales > Vicinamibacterales bacterium. Next base: position 73,516 of record DASSPH010000077.1, on the reverse strand, counting down.
CTGACCCGCGACATCGAGGCGGCCGACGGCATCCTGCTCCGCGACGCCGCGCTGATCGGCGGCGAGCCCCGGCCGCACGGCTTCGACGTGCGGCTGACCCGCGAGACCATCTCGGCGCGGGTGGTCGTCAACGCGGCGGGCCTGTACGCGGACGACGTGTCGGCGGCGCTCGGCGGCGAGCGCTTCACGATCCATCCGTGCCGCGGCGAGTACGCGCAGCTGCGCCCGTCCCGGTCGTCGTGGGTCAGCGGCCTCGTCTATCCGTTTCCCGACGCGTCGGGGCACAGCCTCGGCGTTCACCTGACGCGCACGTTCGGCGGCACGGTGCTGCTCGGCCCGACCGCGCGCTACCAGCAGTCGAAGGACGACTACGAGTCGAACCGGCTGCCGCTCGAAGCGTTCCTCGAACCGGCGCGGACGCTGCTGCCCGAGCTCGGGCTCGAGGACCTCGGCTACGGCGGCAGCGGCATCCGCCCGAAGCTGCAGCGCCCCGAGGAGCCGTTCGCCGACTTCATGATCCGCCGCGATCGCCTGCAGCCGGCGCTGGTGCAGGCCGCCGGGATCGAATCCCCGGGCCTGACCGCCTGCCTGGCGGTCGGCGCGATGGTCGCCGGCCTGGTGAGGGACGCGCTCGCCTAGGCGGGCAGATCGTTGTCGAGAAACCGCTGCAGCGCGTCCTGCCAGGAGGGCATGACGATGCCGAGCGATGTGAGCCGCGCCGGCGACAACGCGCAGTAGCGCGGCCGCCGCGCCGGCGAGGACATGCTCGCCAGCGTCAGCTCGCGAACGGTCAGCTCGAGGCCGAGGCGGCGTGCGGCCTCCTCCGCGATCTCTCGCCAGCTCGCGGCGCCCGCGTTGACGCAGTGATACGTACCCCATGGCGCGCCGCGCGCCACCAGCATCCGCGTCGCGGCGGCGACGTCAGGCGTGTAGCTCGGTGAAACGGTCCGATCCACGAATACCGGCGTCACTTCACCGGCGCGGATGCGCATGACGATCGTCCCGAGGCTCCCCCGCCGCGATCCCGCGCGCATGCCGGGACCGCCGAACAGGCTCTCGACGCGCAGGACGTAGGAGCGCGGGTTGTCCGCCGCGAACCATTCGCCGAGCAGCTTCGACGAGGCGTACACGCTCTGCGGATTGGGCGCGTCGTCTTCGGTGTACGGGCGGCCCGCGTCGCCGTCGAACACGAAGTCGCTGCTGTAGTGCACCAGGACCGCTTCCGCGCGGCGCGCCGCCGCCGCGAGCGCCCGCACGCCGAACGCGTTCACCTGAAGGGCGGCCACGGCATCGCTCTCCGCGGCGTCGACGTCGTTGTAGGCGGCGCAGTTGACGACGACATCGGGACCGACGTCGAGCACCACCCGTTCGACCGCGCCGGCGTCGACGATGTCGAGGGTTCCGTGCACGGCGGCGTGGACGTCGTCCCCCGCGGCGCGGAAGACGTCGGTCACCGCCGAGCCGAGCAGGCCGGCGGCGCCGGTTACGAGGACGCGCATGCGGCCGCGACGGCGTTCACGACTTCACGCTGCTCGGTCTCGGTCAGCTCGCCGTAGATCGGGAGGGCGAGCGTCTCCGCCGCCGCACGCTCGGCATGCGGAAAATCCCCGGCCCGGTAGCCGAGCGGCGCGAAGCACTCCTGGAGATGGAACGGGACGGGATAGTAGACTTCGGTGCCGATGCCGGCGGCATCGAGCCGGGCGCGGACCGCGTCTCGGTTCGGCACGCGGATCACGTACTGATTGAAGATGTGCGTGCGGTCCGGCGCCCGGCGAGGCACCGTGACGAGATTCGCGGCGGCGCTGCCGGCGAACAGCAGGTCGTAGCGATCGGCGTTCGCCTGGCGCATCGCCGTCCATCGCGCGAGGTGCGGGAGCTTCACCCGCAGCACTGCAGCCTGCAGCGCGTCGAGGCGGAAATTGCCGCCGATGCGCTTGTGAAAGTACTTCGGTTCCGCGCCGTGGTTCCGCAGCAGGCGGACTTCGTGCGCCAGCGCGCTGTCGGCCGTCGTCAGCAGACCGGCGTCGCCGAAGGCGCCGAGATTCTTGCTCGGAAAGAACGAGAAGCAGCCCACGTTGCCGATCGAGCCGGCCTGGCGCCCCTTGTAGCTCGCGCCGATCGCCTGCGCGGCGTCTTCGATCACGGCGATGCCCTGCGCGCGTGCCGCCGCGGTCAGCGGATCCATGTCGGCGCACTGGCCGTAGAGGTGGACCGGGATGATCGCGCGGGTGCGCGGCGTCACCGCCGCGGCCGCCGCGGCAGGATCGATGTTGAACGTGGCCGGATCGATGTCGACGAGCACCGGCGCCGCGCCCGTACGCGAGACGCAGCCGGCGGTCGCGAAGAACGAGAACGTCGGGACGATGACTTCGTCGCCGCGCCCGATCCCCAGCGCCATCAGCGCGACGAGCAGCGCATCGGTGCCGGACGACAGGCCGACCGCGTGGGGCACGCCGAGCATCGCCGCGATCTCGCCTTCCAGCGACTCGACTTCAGGGCCGCCGATGAACCGCTGGCTGTCGCAGACGCGCGCGATGGCGGCAAGGATCTCTTCCCGCAGGGGGCGGTACTGACCCTGCAGGTCGAGCAGCGGAACAGGCATCAGCGGCGGGCGGGCTCAGCGCCGGACCAGCTCCGGCTCGCCCCACACCGGCAGATCGTTGCGGTCGTCCGGCGCCACCCCCTTGCCGCTGGCGCGCGTGTTCAGCACGATGTCCATCTCTTCGCCGGCGTAGGCGGAGAGGTCGACCATGACGGGAATCCAGCGGCGCTCGGAGGCGTTCGCGAAGGGGTTGACGGTCTGCTCGAAGAGGAGCTCGAAGGCGCGGCCGTCGGAGACGCCGGCGAAGAAGTAGACGCCGTTGCCTTCCTTCTCCCATGCCTCCGGCTTCATCCCCAGCGCGACCCGCAGCCATCCATCGTCGGGCACGCGCACGTGAAAGCTGATGCGGCTGTTCGGCGGTGCGACGACGGCGCGCTTCGTTTCCCCCGCCAGCGTGACCTCGGCGATCGAGTACGGACCGCCGTCCTTCTTCGCCTGGTCGTACTGGGTCAGCAGATCGATCCGCTCCGCGCCGCCGCGGCGGAACACGAACCACCCGGCGACGGCGACAATCAGAATGACGACCGCGGTCAGGACCGCACGGCTGTTCTTCATATAAGCCCGCTAGTTTACCGTCTTTCCTTCACCGCCGCGCGCGTCTCGCGGTCGGTCTCGCGCTTCTTGATCGTCTCTCGCTTGTCGTGCGCCTTCTTGCCCTTGGCGAGGCTCACCGACACCTTGATGCGGCCGTTCTTCAGGTACATCGCCGTCGGCACCAGCGTCATGCCCCGTTCGACGGTCTTGCCGATCAACTTGCGGATCTCCTGGCGGTGGAGCAGCAGCTTGCGGCGGCGGGTCGGCTCGTGATCGCTGTAGCCGCGGCTGCTGTAGGCGCGGATGTGGACGTTGTAGAGCCACACCTCGCCGTCCTCGATCCGCGCGTAGCTGTCGCGCAGGTTGGCGCCCCCTTCGCGGATCGCCTTCACTTCCGTCCCGAGCAGCGCAACCCCCGCCTCGAACGTTTCCAGCAGGTGGTAGTCGTGGTGCGCCTTGCGGTTGTCGGCGATGATCTTCTGCGCGTCCTCGCGCGCGGTCTTGGCCATGGGGACTAGGTGCGCACAAGTCTAGCAGCGAGCCTGACCGCTTCCACCAGGCTCGATGGATCGGCGATCCCCTTGCCGGCGATGTCGAACGCGGTGCCGTGATCCACGGACGTGCGCACGATCGGCAGGCCGAGGGTGACGTTCACGGCGCGGCCGAAGGCGAGCAGCTTGACGGGAATTAGCCCCTGATCGTGGTAACACGCGATCACCGCATCGAATTCGCCGCGGGCAGCGCGTCCGAAAACCGTGTCGCCCGGCCACGGACCCGAGATCTCGATGCCGCGGTCGCGGCCGCGCGCCACCGCCGGGCGCAGCACCGCATCGTCTTCCCCGCCGATCACGCCGTGTTCCCCGGCATGCGGATTCAGCCCGGCGAGCGCCAGCCGCGGCGCCGGGTATCCGAAGCGCGGCATCTCGCGCGCGGCGACGTCGATGATCGAATCGAGGAGCTCCGGCGTGAGCAGCGCCGGCACGTCGCGGAGCGGCACGTGGACCGTCGCGAGGACGACGCGGAGCGGCTCGGAGTGGAACATCATCACCGCCGGTCCGCCCTTGGTCAGCATCGCGAGCAGGTCGGTGTGCCCCTTGAACGGAATCTCCGCCAGCGCGAACGCTTCCTTGTTGATCGGCGCGGTGGCAATCGCGTCGATGCGGCCCAGCCGCACGTCCTCGACCGCGCGCGCGATCGCCTCGCAGGCCGTCCGTCCCGCCTCGGCCGACAGCTGCCCGGGGACGAAGGCGCGCAGTTCGGTCTCGTGATGCGGGCCGTACAGACACGGTTCGCAGACGTCCAGCACCGCGGGGTCGGCGGCCGCCTTGAGCGCGATCTCGGGACCGATCCCGGCCGGATCGCCGACGGTGATGCCCACGCGGGGCTTAGTCATGATGACCGCAGGATCCGCAGCCCCCTTCGGCGCCGCAGCCGCCGCAGCCGGTGGGGTTCGAGCAGCTGCCGTGATCGGCGCACCCGGCGTGCTTCACCCCCTCGCCGTTGGGCAGTTCGTAGCGGAGGCAGCACTTCAGCCGCCCGCACTGCCCCGACAGCTTCGACGGGCTCAGACTCAACTGCTGCTGCTTCGCCATCTTGATCGAGACCGGCTCGAACGTCGCCAGCCAGGTCGTGCAGCACAGCGGGCGGCCGCAGGATCCATAGCCGCCCAGCATCTTCGCCTCGTCGCGGACGCCGATCTGCCGCATCTCGATGCGCATGCGGAAATGCGACGCCAGGTCGCGAACCAGCTCGCGGAAGTCGACGCGCGTCTCGGCGGTGTAGTAGAAGACGAGTCGGGATCCGTCGAACAGATGTTCGACCCTGGTCAGCTTCATCGGCAGCCCGCGCTCGCGGATCTTCAGCTGCGCGACCCGCATCCCGTCCTGCTCGCGCTGCTGCTGTTTGAGCCGCTGCACCACGTCGTCGCGCGTCGCCCGCCGGACGACGATGTTCGGCGAACCGGCGGCAGGCTGGCGGCGCGGCGCCATCTGCGGCGGCGTGCGCGTCACCGTGCCGAGCGCCTGCCCTTCCGCCCCATCGACCACGACTTGATCGCCCGGCGTGAGGCCGTCGATCTTCAAGTCGGGGAGCAGGAACGAGACGCTGCGTCCCGCGGGCGTGAACTTGACGCTGACGTACGGCGAAGCCATCAGAGATTCAGGGCCAGCCAGTCGGCGACGATCTTCGGACTGGCATTGCGGCCGAGCGCGTCCAGCGCGCGATCGACCGCGGAGTAGGCGCGGAGCGCCCGATCGCCGTCGTAGGCCCTGAGCAGCGACTGGAGCTGCGGCTTGAGATCGGCATTCGCCAGCGTGCGATCGTCGGCCCGCGCGCCGAGCAGCCCGAGATCCCGGATGAGCGACGACAGCGCGAGCAGGCGGCGCGACAGCTCGTCGCGATCGGATCCGCCGCCGGTCAGCAGCCGGGCGCCGTCGAGGCGCCGGCGCGGGTCGTTCGTCGCCGCGACGCCCTGCAGCAGGCGCGCCGCGATGTCGCGCGCGTTCATCGCGCCGTCTTCGGCATCCGCGATGGCGCGGCCGATGCTTCCGCCCGACGCCGCGGCCGCGGCATGCGCTTCCGCCGCGGCCATGCCGTGCTGCGCGATCAGCAAGGCGGCGACTTCAGACGGGGTCAGCGGGCCGAACCGCACGCGCTGGCAGCGCGAGCGCACCGTCGGCAGCAGCACGTCGGGACGATCGGTGATCAACACGAACACCGACGCGGGGGGCGGCTCTTCGAGCGTCTTGAGAATCGCGTCCTGCGCCGGCAGACCGAGCGCGTCCGCGCCGTCGATCACCACCACGCGGCGGCGCCCCTCGAACGGCCGGTAGCCAGCGCGGTCGACGACCTCGCGGATCTGCTCGATCTTGATCGCGCCGGTGTCGCCGGGCTCGACGACCAGCACGTCGGCGTGCACGCCGCGCGCGATGCGGAGGCAGGCGGGGCACTCGCCACAGCCGTCGTTTCCCGCCGCGCGCGCCGAGGCGCCGCGGGCGGCAGCCATGTCTTCGTCGAAGGGAACCGGGCGCTCGCAGTTCAGCGCCTGTGCGACCGCGATCGCGGTCAGGCGCTTGCCGACGCCCTGGGGACCGGCGAACAGCAGGCTGGGCGGCAGCGTGCCGCGCGAAATGGCGCGCGACAGCAGCTCCAGCAGCGGCCGGTGGCCGGCGATGGCGCGGAAGGGCATCCTGCTGATTCTATATCCGCGATCTTACCGTTCGCCGCCGCCGGGCTTTTTCGGTTTCTGCTCCTTCTGGTCTTTCTGATCCTTGTCGTCCTTCTTGTCCCCGCGTCCGAACAGACGCGACCAGAACCCGCGCTTCTTCGGCTTCTCCTCTTCGACGACCTTGCCGCCGGTGACCGGTGGCGCGCCCGCCGGCGGCGGAGCGCTCACCCCGGTCGTCCCCTGCGCCGGCGGCAGCGGCAGCGTGCCGCGATCGCCGCCCGCGGCGGGAGCGGGCAGTGCCGGCGAATCACCCGCTGCCGCCGAGGCCGTGACGGTGCCGGCATACGGACTCGCGTGCACCGGGCACAGCGAGGTGGGCTGCGTTCCCTTCACGAAATAGTCGGTGTAGACCATCGACTTCACGATGACGTTGCCGTATTCGTCGGTGCTCATCGCGGTCGTGCAGCCGGCGTTGGGCAGCTTGCCGGACGAGCGGCACACGTTGACGCCGACCACGTTGGCAGGACGCTCGAACCATTCGGACTTGTCCCCTTTGGTCGCCACCTTCATGAAGCCGGCCCAGATCGGCACCGCCAGCTCGCCGCCGTAGCCGTTCGAGACGATCGGCTTCGGCTGATCGAAGCCGACCCAGACGCCGGTCACGAGACTCGGCGTGAAGCCGACGAACCACGCGTCGACATACTCGTTGGTGGTGCCGGTCTTGCCGGCGGCGGGCAGCGTGAAGCCGGCCTGCCGCGCCCGATACGCCGTGCCGTAGTTGACGACGTCGGAGAGCATGCTCGCCATCAGGAACGCGGTGGCCTCGGAGACCGCGCGCTGCGACTTGCCGGGATCCTCGTAGAGCACCTTGCCGTCGCTGTCTTCCACGCGGCGGATGAGAACCGGCGTGCGGACGATGCCGCTGTTGGCGAAGGCGCCGTAGGCGGCGGTGAGCGACAGCAGCGTCACTTCGCTGGCGCCGAGCGCGAGCGACGGCACGCTCGGCGGCGTGCCGACGTTCAGCTTCTGCGCGTAGCTGACGGCGTTCGGGATGCCGATGGTGTTGAGCATCTGGACCGCGGCGCGGTTGCTCGACATGCGGAGCGCCGACCGCATGGTCATCGAGCTGGCGCTCGAGTGCTCGTCTTCGGGCACCCAGTCCCCCTGCGGCGTGGCGAGCGGTGAATTGAGGTTGGTGATCAACGACGCCGGCGCGTATCCGGCTTCGAGCGCCGCGGCATAGACGAACGGCTTGAACGCCGATCCGCTCTGCCGCTTCGCCTGCGTGGCGCGGTTGAAGCGGCTCTCGCCGAAATCGCGTCCGCCGACCATCGCGCGGACCGCGCCGGTGCGCGGATCGATCGCCACCAGCGCGCCCTGCAGGTACTCCTTCGCCGCCTCGTCTCCCCGGGCGTCGTGCTTGTAGCCGCGCCGCTTCTCGATCGCTTCGATCCCGTCCTCGACGAGCTTCTCGGCCGCACGCTGCAGATCGGCATCGAGCGTGGTGTAGACCTTCAGGCCGCCCTGCGCCACACGCGTCCCGCCGAAGCGATCCACCAGCTCCTTGCGGACCTGCTCCTTGAAGTAGAGGCCGAACGTTTCCTTGAACTCGATCGCGTTGCTGAGCCGCGGTTTCGCCCGGCGCGCGCGCTCGTAGTCGTCACGGCCGATCGCGCCGCTCGACAGCATCGCCTGGAGGACGACGTTGCGGCGCGCGATCGCACGTTCCATGTTCTCCGTCGGAGCGTAGCTCGACGGCGACTGGATGAGCCCGGCGAGCAGCGCCGCCTCCTCGAGGTTGACCTCGCTCGCGTGCTTGCCGAAGTAGCCGAGCGACGCCGCTTCGACGCCGTAGAGGCCGTCCCCGAAGTAGACCTTGTTCAGATAGAGCTGCAGGATCTCCTTCTTGTCGTACTCCCCCTCGATGTGCGCGGCGAGGAGGATCTCCTTGAATTTCCGGCGGAACGTCTTGTCGCGGCTGAGGAAGGTCTGGCGCGCGAGCTGCTGCGTGATGGTGCTGCCCCCTTCGGCGCGCCGCCCCTCCTGGACGTTGCGCAGCACCGCGGCGCCGATGCGGATCAGGTCGATGCCGTTGTGATCGTAGAACCGCTGGTCTTCGACGGCGATCACCGCGTCGATCAGGACCGGCGACATCCGCTCGAGCGGGATCTCGATCCGCTGTTCCTTGAAGATGGTGAAGACAGGGGCGTCCTTCGCGTCGAGAATCGTGGTCGACTGTGCCATTTCTCCCAGGTCGCGGACCTGCGCCCTGGAGGGCATCCCCGCCGTCACGTCGTAGACGAACCACAGCGAGCTGCCGGCGGTGAGCACAAGCGCCAGCGACATCAACACGATAGCGGCGGCAAACGCGCGCGGATTGGCGGCGAGCCAGATCCGGACCGAGTTCAGCCGTTGTCGGATCCACGTCATCAGGATCGATTATCGCAAGATGCGCGCCGCTGCGGTGGCGGAAGCGAAGGTCAGGGCCAGAACGCCCAGGCGGACAGAACCAGGAGGGCCCCGCCGATCGCGCCCCAGAGGATCGCGGCAGAGCGCCGGCGCCGACGCAGCAGGCCCCGCCGGCAGAGCGCCGTCACGATCCGCTCCTCTTCATGTTCTGGCGGTGCAACACCCGGCTGGCCGCCTTGCACATCCGCGTCGCCCGGCGGCGCGTCCCGCGCGTGCCGGCGGCGCCAGTCGCGATAGCAGTTCAGCGCAATCTCCGCCAGCCAGGCGTCGAACGCGGACTGGCCGCGAAAGAGCGGCAGATGACGGACGCCGCGCAGCCACGTCTCGTGCAGGAGGTCGGAGGCAAGGCTGCCCCGCCCGGCGAGCCGGCAGAGCAGTCCGTACACGGCCGCCGAATGGCGCGCATACAGCTCGCGGAACGCGGTCTCGTCCCGCGCGGCAATCCGCCGCAGCAGTTCCTCGTCGTCCATCGAGCCAGACACGCCAGCCGCCGGGACCTGAGTGTTTCGACGGGGGCGGGCCCGTTTCGGTTGGTATGATGGCGGCGTGACTGAGACCAAACGCACGGGCAAGTGGCAGAGCGGCGCGATTACCGACGGGCCGAACCGGGCCGCGGCCCGCTCCATGCTGCGCGCCGCCGGGTTCGATCGTGACGCGCTCGCCCGTCCGATCGTCGGCATCGCCAACACCTGGACGGAAATCGGCCCCTGCAACCTGCACCTGCGCGAACTCGCGGCCTCGGTCAAGGAAGGCGTCCGCGCGGCCGGCGGCACGCCCATGGAATTCAACACCGTGTCGATCTCCGATGGGATCACGATGGGATCGGCGGGGATGCGCGCGTCGCTCGTCAGCCGCGAAGTGATCGCCGACTCGATCGAACTGGTGGCGCGGGGCAACCTGTTCGACGCGCTGGTGGTGCTGGTCGGCTGCGACAAGACGATTCCCGCCGCCGCCATGGTGCTGGCGCGCCTCGACCTGCCGGGCGTGATTCTCTATGGCGGCTCGATCGCCCCCGGCAGGTTCGAGGGGCGCGACGTCACGATCATGGACGTGTTCGAGGCCATCGGCAGCCATGCCGCCGGCCGCATGACGGACGCCGCGCTGTGCGCGCTCGAGGATCGCGCCTGCCCGGCCGCCGGCGCCTGCGGCGGTCAGTTCACCGCCAACACGATGGCGACCGCGATCGAGTTCTTCGGGCTCGCCGAGATCGGCAGCGGCGACGTGCCCGCGCTCGATCCGGACAAGCACGCGGTCGCGCGCCGGGTCGGACAGCTGGCGATGGACGTGCTTCGGGCGGGCCGCCGTCCCTCCGACATTCTCACCCGCGACTCGCTCGAGAACGCCATCGCGGCGGTTGCGGCGACGGGCGGATCGACCAACGCCGTGCTGCACCTCGTGGCGATCGCCCGCGAAGCGGGTGTGCCGCTGACGCTGGATGATTTCGATCGGGTCAACGCGCGCGTGCCGGTGCTCGCGGACCTGAAGCCAGGCGGACGGTTCGTCGCGACCGACCTCCATGCCGCGGGCGGCACCCGCCTCGTCGCCCAGCGTCTGGTCGAGGCCGGCGTGCTGCACACCAACGCGATCACGGTGACGGGAAAGACCATCGGCGAGGAAGCCGCCACCGCGGTCGAGACCCCCGGACAGCAGGTGATCGCCCCGGCCAGCGCGCCGCTGAAGACCAGCGGCGGGCTCGTCATCCTGCGCGGCAATCTGGCGCCCGCGGGCTGCGTGGTGAAGTTGTCCGGTCACAATCGCCGGACGTTCAGCGGACCGGCGCGCGTCTTCGATTCGGAGGAAGCGGCGTTCGACGCGGTCCAGCACGGACGGATCGCGCCCGGCGACGCGGTCGTCATCCGTTATGAAGGGCCGCGCGGCGGTCCGGGGATGCGCGAGATGCTCGCCGTCACGGCGGCCATCGTCGGCGCCGGCCTCGGCGATTCGGTCGCGCTCATCACCGACGGGCGGTTCTCCGGCGCCACCAGAGGGCTGATGGTCGGCCACGTCGCGCCGGAAGCGGCGATGGGCGGACCGATCGCGCTGCTGCGCGACGGCGACCGCGTCACGCTGGACGCGGACGCGCGATCGATCGAGATGGACGTCCCGGCCGCCGAGCTCGAGGCGCGCCGCGCCGCGTGGGTGGCGCCGCCGCTCCGCTACCAGACGGGAGTCATGGGCAAGTACGCGCGGCTGGTGTCCTCGGCGGACGAAGGGGCGATCACGCTCTAGTCAGAGCGGCGCGCCTCAGTTCGTTCGCCGCGGATCAACCGGCGCCATCCGCATCGCGCGGGATGCCGGGAGCAGCGATGCGACCGCGGCAACGACGAGTCCGACGCCGATCCCGACCAGCCGCAGCGCGTGGCTGAGGATCAACGCCTGCCGGCGGGCTTCGTCAGCGCTCGACCGGGCGCGACGGTCCTTCTCGATCTGCTGATCGAGGTGGAACCGGATCTCTTCGTCGAGGCCGTCTTCGAACGCGCGGCGCCGGTGCGGAAGTGGTTGACGCCGGGCATCCGACGGGAGTCAACTACACACGTGGAAGGACACCAGGAGCCTGACCCGAGGCCGCGGTTCGATCCCCAGGCGGCCCTCGAGGAACTGGAGCGTTTCGGCCGGGACATTCAACGCTACCGCAAGCAGCGGGAAGCGCTCGGCGACCAGTTCGAGACGTTCGTCGGATCGTTCAAGACGCCGCCGGCAGCGGCGCCGCCCGTCACCGAGGCGGCGACAACGCCCGGCGTCCCGGCTGCGCCGGTTCCGGCTGTTCCCGACACCCGCGACAGCGCGCCTCCCTCCGCGGCGCCGCCCCAGGAAGTCGCCGACGCCGTCTCGGCTGCGCCTCCTCTGCCGAGCGCGGTCAGCGAGCCTCGCGTGCGCGCGAAGAGCCCCGCGCCGGCGATCGCCGCGGGCGCGGCCCTCCTCCTCGGCGGTGGAATCCTGGCCGCGTTCCTCTGGAGCCGCAGCCCTGAACCGGTATCCGAGCCCGCGGCGACTTCCGAGACCGCCGCGCCGCCGACATCCGCCCCGAGCGCCACCGCCACGCCCGCCGTCGCCGCCGACACACCCGCCACCGCGGAGCCGGCGCCGCCGGCGGCGCCGGGGAGCGGGTACGAAATCGTGACCGACCGTCGCGTGTGGATGCGCGTCATCGTCGACGGCGCGCGCGTCGTCGAGCGTGAAGTGCCGGCGGGAACGCGCCTCCCGCTGAAGCCGGAGAAGTCGATCGTGATCCGGACCGGTGACGCCGGCGCGGTGCGGCTGTCGCTGCGCGGCGGCACGCCGACGCCGCTCGGCCGCGAGGGAGAGGTCGTGACCCGATCCTTCACCGTGCCGCCGCCGAGCGCGTCCGGCGTCCGCTGACCCGCGGCGCCGACTGCGTCCTCCGTACCGTCTCGACGAAGTGCTGCACCAGCGGGCCCGTGCCCGCGTCGCGATGCCACGCCACGCCGATGTTCCAGGCCGCTTCCGGGAGCGTCAGCTCGCGAAACCTGATTCCCGGCAACTGCATCAGCGCCGCCGAGCGCGGCACCAGCGAGACGCCGAGGCCGGCGCCGACGAGCGACAGCACGGTGAACAGCTCGTTCGCCTCCTGGACGATGCGCGGGGTGAAGCCGGCGGCGGCGCACACGCTCAGCGCGTGATCGTAGAAGCTCGCCGAGCGCGTGCGGGTGATGATGATGAACGGCTCCGCGGCGACCGAGCGCAGTCCGGCGCGCGGCTGCCACCGCGTCCGCGGGCCGAGGGCGGCGACCAGCCGTTCGTCGAGGACCGGGCGGACGACGAGCCGTTCGGCGGTGACGGGCAGACGCACGAAGCCCACGTCGATCTCCCCCGCGGCCAGCGCCGCCACCTGCTCGGGGGTCGACATGTCGCGCAGTTCGAGCTGGACGTCGGGATGGCCGCGGCGGAACTGGAGCAGGACGTCCGGCAGCAGGCCGATGATGCTGGCGATGCCGAAGCCGATGCGCAGGCGGCCGGTTTCGCCGCGGGCGGCGCGCTGCGAGAACGCGAGGGTGGCCGCCGATTCGCGCAGCAGCTGGCGGCCGCGCTCGGCGAGCAGCCGTCCCGCTTCGGTGAGGCGGACGTCGCGATAGCGCCGCAGCAGCAGCGGACCGCCGACATGCGCCTCGACCTTGCGGATGCGCTTGCTCAGCGCCGGCTGCGAGACGTGGAGCCGCTCCGCCGCGCGCCCGAAGTGCAGCGCGTCGGCGAGCGCGACGATCGCGGCGTAGTCGTCGAGATCGACATCCATAACCGGAAGTTATCAGATCGCGCCGCACGTTTCACTGGACGCAATCGGGCGCGTGCCTCATGCTGGTGGCATGTCGCCCGGAACCATCGTCGGGATTGCCGCCGCGCTCGCCACCACGCTGGCCTTCGTTCCGCAGTTGCTGTCGATCCGCGGCCACGGGACGACCGAGCTGTCCCCCTGGATGCTCGCGCTCTACCTCGCCGGCCAGGCCTTGTGGCTGACGCACGGGTTGCTGATCGGGTCGCTGCCGCTGATCGCGGCGAACGCGGTGTCGTTCGTGCTGGTCGCCGCGGTCGCGATCAGACGCGAGGTGGCGATCCGCGGCGGGCGGCGCCGCCGCCTGCGGATTGCCATCGACATGGACGAAGTGATGGCCGACGCGCTCGACGAACTGCTGCGGCGCTACAACTCGGCGTTCGGCGGCCGCGTCACCGCCGCGGATCTGCACGGCTGGCATCTCGAGGAATGGGTGCCGGCGGCGCAGCGCGAAGCGGTGGAAGCGATGTACGACGCGTCGTTCTTCGCCGATCTCCCGGTCATGCCGGAGTGCGCCGAGGTCGTGCGCGATCTCGCGGAGCGCCACGACGTCATCGTCGTGACCGCCGCGATGGACGTGCCGTGCTCGTTCGACGCCAAGTTCCAGTGGCTGCAGCGGCACTTCCCCTTCATTCCCGCGACCCACATCGTGTTCTGCGGCGACAAGGGGATCGTCGAGGCAGACTACCTGATCGACGATCGGCCGCGGCACTTCGCGCGGTTCAAGGGGGCGCCGCTGCTCTTCTCGGCGCCGCACAACGCCGGGGAGACGCGCTACCCGCGCGTGCGCTCGTGGCGCGAGGTGCGCGACTACTTCGCGCGCCTGGACGATCCGGGCGCCGCCGCCGCGCCGCGGCGCGCGGACGCGCAGCCGCTGGGTGTGACGACGACGAACGTCTAGCTGTGGCGGCATCTGTCAGTACGGAGTTGGGCTGACCACATCCGCGTCGCGCCCGCGTCAAGGATTTCCCCGACAGGCGGGCAACCGGCAGCATACCCGTTGCCCGATCGACAGCGGGCTAGTCGATCGGCAGGATCTGATCAAAGGCGAGGCCGCTCCAGCCCTCGCCGCGGCCGGTCTGCTTGCGGACGCCGAACCAGGTGATCGCCTGCCCGCCGATCCACCGCGTACGCTGGTACGACTGCGTCACCACGGTGCCGGCGCGCGGCACCTCCTCCTCGTGAATGAAGTACGCGCGCGGCAATCCGTGACGGAGCAGCGACGTCCGCGGACGGATCTTCTGCGGCCGATCGGGATCGCCGGCGAGGATACGCGGCATGGCCGCACGCTGCAGCTGCGTCTCGCGCGCGCTGCCCTCCACGTGCACCGGGATGAACGGAATCCAGTGCTCGGGAACGCGGGTCATCGCCTGGTAGCGGATCGGCGCCGCCGGCGGCGGCGGACGCAGCTCCGCGAGGCGAAGGATGGCTGCGGCCAGCTCGGCGACCTCCGCCGGCGTGCGGTCGGCCGCCGGCACGGCCTCCAGCTCCACCCGGCGATCCTGCAGCCGGCGCAGTTCGTCGGCGAGCGGTCGCTGCAGGAACGCGAACAGTTCCTCCGCCGCCTCCGCGCCGGGCTTGGTTCCCCCCGAGGGCAGCACGATCCTCCGCTCGATCGCCCACACCATGTTCGCCACCTCGTCGCGGATGAACGCCACCTCCTCGAGCGGATCGCTTTCCTGCACTTTCGGCGCCGTCGGCACCAGCACGAGTCGCGACGGCGGCGGCGGGTTCTCGGGCGCGGCGGATCCGAGCGTGAACGCAGCCCACCGCTGCCACTCCGCCGCCGGCGCTTCGCGCACGGGCTCGATCCAGAAGCGCTCGCCGAAGGTGTTGGTGAGCGCGAGCCCCTTCACCTCGGTGACGGTGCCGATGTCGAGCGTCCACGGAAACACGAACCAGTCGTTCGCATACATCAGCGCGAACTCCATGAGCAGGAGCTTGCCCAGGTCGGTGGTATCCGGCCGGACCTCGCCGAAGTTCACGCGCTGATCCTCGAACGCCCACCAGCGCGTGTCGGGCATCCCCTCGAACCTGATTGAGGCCGGGATGAACGTCCTGATGTCGCGCACCGCACCGGCGCGAGGCTCGGCCCGGGCGCGCTCGAGCGCATACCAATCGAGCGTCCCCTGGTAATACTCCTCCGCGCGCATCGCTCCGCTCTCACCGAGCGGCGCCTCGCAGCCGAACTGGTATTCCAGGCGCGACGGAATCCAGGCGTCCGGCGCGCCCGGCGGCGGCTGCGCGATCAGCGACGTGAACCAGCGCGCCAGCTCGCCGCCCATCGCGATCAGCCGTGGCTCGTCGGCCGCGGCGGCGCCAATGTTATCGATCACGCTCTGCCCGGGCTGCGCCGCGTGCTCCAGGAGCGCGATGCCGTCGATGGCGCGCTCCGCGGCCAGGCCGGCCGTCTGCCACGCGTCGGGATGAGCGCAGACCAGCGCATCGGCCGCGGCGGACGGATCGGGCACGGCGACGGCGTACTCGGTGCGATAGGCGCCCCGGTAATCGACCGTGAGCCCACCGGCGCTGAACTCGCGCGCGAGGCGCTTGAGCCAGCGCCGGCCCACCGCGATGCGCAGATCGAGGGAGAGATACTGCGCGCCGGCATGCAGCGGGAGGGCGCGGCGTTCGACGCGGGTTTCGAGCGGCTGGGCGAGATCGAGCGGTTCCGGCGCGGCGCCGGCGGCCTGAAAGCGATCGATCGCCGCGGTGTCGAAGCACAGGCGCGCGGTCACCGGCGACCCGGCATCCTCGCCCAGGAATTCCCCCATCTGCCATTGTCTGGACAGCATCCACAAGGCGTCGCGCACTTCGGCCTTCAGCGCGCGATCGAAATCGTGGGTGCGCGGACGACCCTCGAGACGGTTCCAGCGCGTCACCGCCGGATACAGCCGCGCGTCGAGCGCGTGGCCGATGTTGGAGACGATCTCAGGCTGGGCCATCGGCGGACCTCGCGATGCCGGCGTAGATGGACAGATTGCGCAGCAGATTGTTCGAGACCGAGATCTCGGGGAACGTATACGGCGCCATCGTCGCCGGAAGGAACCAGCTGTAAGGGGTCGTCGCGACGTGAACCGGTTCGATGGCGCGTTTCCGCGCCGAATCGAGCGCGTCCACGACCGCAGCGAGCAGCTCCCCCCACGACCACCGCGAGTCGTCGCCGACCGACGCGGGCACGGCGAGGAGCCAGCTCTGAGGAGCCTCGCTGTTCGGGCGATCGTACTGGAACGCGAGCCCGGTCGTTTCACGCACGTCCGGAACGACCTCGGTCCACTCGTCAATCAGCAGGCCGCAGATCGGCCGCGCCTCGTCGAACGGCACGGCGAAATGCGCGGTATAGAGCAGCCGATCGCTCGTGATCTCGTGGCCGGCGGGGATCTCGAGGCCCAGCCATGGCTCACCTTCGACGGACGGAATCTGCAGCGGCGTCAGATCCGACGTTCCGGCTGTCCCCTCGGGATCGGTCAGGAGGACGACGTTCTCCCAGTCGCGCAGCTTGCCGCGGACTCGCGCGACGCCGTGCAGCCAGTCGTCCAGCGGAAACTCGTGGGCACCGGTGAGATGCGCCGTCGACGCTCCGGACACGGCGGAATTCCACGCGTGGGCAAGCTCCTCGACCGCCTTCGCCGGCAGCCTCAGATGCGGCACGTACTGAAAGTCGTCGCCGAACAGGATCTTGCCGGCTTCCTGCAGCAGGCTCACGGCCGCGGCGCCGCTCGCCGTCGGCCCGGCGGCGGCGAGACGATCGTCGACGCGCGCAAGGCGGCCGGTCACCTCCTGCCTCAGGGACGTCACGGCACCGGCGAGCTGCGCGCGGAACCGTTCGATTCCCTCCACGTCGGCGGACACCTCGAAGTCGGTGACGTCGAACGCGGTGAGCGGCAGGGCGGCCCGCACGCCGTCGACGAGTCCCGCGAGCGTCGCCGGCGCGGCGGCGGCGAGCGCAGCCAGTTCATTCCGTTTGGCGACGAACGCGGCCCGGCGCGCCACGAGCACGGTGCCGCGATAATCGTCGGGATCGGCGGGCAGCGGGCGGGTCACCACCGTGCTGACGATCGCTTCCGCGCTGCCCAGCCGCGCGAAGCGCTCGTCATCCGGTGTCGCGGCCGGCAGATTGTCGTACTCGTCCAGCCGCGCGTCGAACCGCGAGAGGCGCCGATCCCAGTTCTCGACGTGCTGCCGGATCCTCTGGACGAGCGCCGAGTACGCGGCGTGGCGCCACTCGTAGACGAACCCGACGCCGGTCTGCGGCATCCGGTACGCGGCGAACTCGGCGACCGTCGCCGCGAACTCGTCGAGCGCCTCATCGATCGGCACCGTGCCATCGGCCACTGTCGCCGCCAGGGCGTCGAGCGCCGGCAGCAGCTCGTCGCGCAGACGGTCCCGGGCCGTGACCACGCGTGCCGCCGGGAGCGACACCGTGGCCTGCTGCTCCATCGTCGCGTCGTTCGCCCGCACCAGGTCAGCCGGCTGCAGCGGACGCGACGCGAGGAGCGATCGGAGGCTGCGAAGCAGCGCCTGCAGCGCGAACCAGCTGACCTTCCCCGCCACCCGCGCCGTGTGGTGAATCACGATCGGCCGATCGTGGCGCGGCGCGTGCGCGGTGTGCACCCGAAGCAGGATCAGCGCATCGATTTCGCCGAGCGCTTGATCGCCGTCCGCCCGGACGCGATACAGAAGGTCGATCGGGTGCAAGCCGAGCTGCGCCTGATCGATGAAGACCTGCTGCTCGGCGTTCGTCGCGCGATCCGTGAACACCACCGGGCAGCCGACGTCGACGGGCAGCGGCAGGCGGTCGCGCAGCCAGACGTTGACGGCCGGCTCCGCAATCGCGAGCGGCGTGGGATCGAGGCCCGGCAGCGGATCGCCGGGGGGATCATCGGAGAAGTGGATCGCCGCGCGCAGCGTGAGCGCGATCCCGGTTCGCGGCGTTCGGATGACGTCCGGCTCCGGCGGGTAGTTGCCCTTCGCGAAGGCGTCGAGCGTGCCCGACGACCGCTCGTAATTGCCGAGCACGGCCTGGTGCACGCCTTCGGCGAGGATGAGATCCGCCACCGCGTCGTTGATGTCGCGGATGTGGGCCAGCGCATCGGTGATCGCCTGCTCCTCGGCCGCCGGCCGCGGCGGCAGCGTCGAGAGGTCGAAGGGATAGATGAAGTTCGGCGGTTCGAGCCCTTCGGCATATTCGATCAGCCGCCGTCCGTCGACGACGTTGACCGCGCTGATCGATTCCTGGGCGGTGCCGGGCTCGCCGCTCGTCGTCTCGATCCGGTTGGCCGCCAGGGGAAATGCCCGCCGGAGCGGATAGATGAGCGCGCGGACGCCGATCGGCCCGTTGTCGTGGATGTGCCGCTCGAATTTGTACCCGAGCAGCGCGCCGAGCGACTGCCCGTTGCGCATGCCCTCGAGAATGTCGAGCGCCAGACGCACGCGCCGCGAAGTCAGATTCACCGCGAGCCGGCCGTCATTGGCCAGGTAGCCGTTGCGGAGGACCGCGGCGGTGGCGGCGTGATTGATCGACATGGCATGGATCAGGCCGGCGTTCGCCGGGTCGCGCATCAACGGCGCCGCGGCACGGCGGTTGACGGGCTCCTCCACGTCCCGCGGCAATTGCGCGGGCATCAGCACGCGCCCCGACGGTCGCAGCGATTCCAACCATCCGTACGCGCCGAGGTACAGTCCGCGTCCGGACGCGGCTCCGTCGCCGGGCCGGCGCAGCGTGTCCAGCTGGGCCGCCAGCAGCCCGGTCTTCCACGCGTCGAGCCGATGGCTGCAACAGTCGACGTGCTCGGCGAAGAGGCGCTCGAGCTTCGCCGTCGACAGCGGCGCCAGTTGATCCAGCGCATCGACCTGATCCTTCAGCCCCGGATCCACCGTGATGATCGTCCGCGCGATGAAGTCCCCGATGCGCTCCGCGTTCGACCCGGTGATGCTTTCCTGCGTCTTGAACAGCAGATCGTAGCGGCTCTCGCTGCCACGGCGCCGGTCGCCGACGTGCACGAACGCCGGTTCGCGCCGCGCGGCCTGCGCGTCCTCGATCAACCGGGCGTCGACGTGCAGCTTGATGCTGGTTTCATGGAAGCCGAGCTGCAGCGCATGGCGCAGCAGCAGATAGAGCAGGGCGGCCGGCGGACGGCCGCCGTCGAACCCCTGCTCCTCCTGCAGCGCCGTGATGCCGGTCCGCGCGGCCGCGGCGAGCCATTCGATGTAGTTCCGGTCACCCGCATAATCGCGAATCGGCTCCCGTTCCGAGAGCGGCCGGTCGTCGATCACCGGCCCCGTCAGCGGGGTCTGACGCGCCTTGAACACCTTGTTCAGAAGGTCGGGGACCTCGGCGCCGGTGTAGCCGAACTCGCGCAGCAGCATCAGCGGCAGGATCGCCGGGAAGGCGGAGAGAAGATCGAGCGACGTCGGGAAGCTGAAGAAGCTCAACTCGTGGAACTTGTGGTCGACGCTCTCCGCCTGGAGCGGGTGATACTCGACCGACGCGGGGTGCAGGCCGAGCACGTCGAGCAGCACCTGATGCGGATCGCTGCCGGGTTTTCCGATGTAGCTCAGCGCGTCCGCGAGCGGCTGCCAGTGCTCGTCGATCTTCATCAGCATCGCGTGCAACCGGCCGGCACGCGACGGCGGCCGTACGGGGAGGAAGGTCATGCGGCCGAACGCGGCGGTCGGCAGAATGCCGTAGGGCTGACGGCCGATGCGCAGCGCGGGCAGCGGACCCCGCCCCGCCACGTATCGGCTGAAGAACGCGCGCGTCCATTCCACGGTGTCGGCCGAGAACACGGACGTGAGTTCGCTCTTCATCATGTAGCCGAGCGTCGCCGGCCACAGCGCCGTCTGCATCGCCATCGCATCGCGCCGATCGAAACCATCGGCGTGAGGGACCTGCTGCACGAGCGCGTGCGGCAGCGCGAGCAGGTCGGCCAGCCACTGGCCGTCGCGGCGCAGGCGAACGTCCGGCTCGACGTCGTACAGCGGCTGGTTGCGGACGAACGCGGCAAAACTGGCGTCGGGATCGTCGCGGAACGAATACCCCGAGGCAGCGCTCTCGGTGTTGTTCGTGGGTGTGCCCTGCGGCAGGATCTCCAGGCCGGCACGGCTGTGCAGATGGTGTTCGAGGAGCCCGGCGAGCCGAGTGGCGCCGTGCTCCGCATCGTCCGCCAGCCTCACCCCGAGCACGATGACGCGCGCGAAGCCTTCGCGCGCCTGCGCCGCCGAAATGTCGACCCGAATCGCCATCCCGACGGCCTCCGCCGCCTCGAAGTCGAACATCCAGGCGAGGTCCGGCGGAATCTGCAGCGTGTCGTCGACCTGCCTGAGCGCCTGCGCCGGCGGCGCATTCGGATCGGGGCTCGCCGACAGCGGAACGCGAACCCGACCGCCGGCCATCGTGATGGGCGCTCCGGCAAACGGGTAGGCGACGACGACGAAGCGGTCCGGCAACAGCTCGATCCGCGAGGGCTGTGACCAGGACGTGCGCCGGGTCTCGAGCGACTCGATCGGCGGCAGCTCGAGCACCGCCACGACGACCCGCGCCGTCTCGCGCGTCGTGCCGGCCGGCGGCAGGTCGTCGAAGTTGTAGGGCCGATGGCGTTCGAGAATCGTGCGCGCATCCGGTTCGCCGACGGCCGCGACGAGATCGTCGAAGGCCTCCCGCACCGCCTCCGCGTCGCCGCCGGCCCGCCATGCGGCCTCCCAATAGGCGGGCACCGCGCCGGTCAGCGCTGCCGGTGCGGTAACGATCAGGAACACGTCGGCCGCGTCCGGATCGCCGGGCTTGTCGTCCGGGTTGAGCGGCATGTAGTTGCGGAGGATCCACCGCGACCGTCCCGATCCATGCGCCGCGACCAGCTCGCGCCAGGCGGCGCGCTCGAGGGGCTCGTCGCCGGCGGCGCGCCAGAACCGTGCCCAGAACGCGCGCGCGTTCTCCACTTCACGCTCGGCGAGCGACGGCTCGAAGGTGTCGACGAGACAGCTGTCGGGATAGACGCGCACCCACAGCTGCGGCCCACCCTGGGGTCCCGTCCTGAACCGCGTCTCCAGCCGCAGCGGCAGCAGCAGGATCGGCGATCGATCGCCCAGCGTTTCGAGCTGCGTCGTCGGATCGCTGAAGCGATCGAAGTCGTCGCGCAGCCTGGCTTCCTCGGCCCGCAGCCGGTCGAGCTCGGCATCGACGCCGTGCTTCCGGTCCTCCGCGATCGCCAGCTGCCGCCGCAGCCGCTCGCGATCGCGTTCGGTCGACTCGCGGCTGCGCCGTCCCAGTTCGGCGAGATCCCGCTCGGTCCGGCGCACCGTTTCATGGGCCAGGACCGCTTCCGACCGCGTCCGCTCGAGCGACGCGCGGATGCGGGCGAGTTGTGCGCGAAGGACGTCGACGTCAGCCATGGGGATTCATCAGACCGCTTGTTTGAGCATTTCGGCGGCGTGCACGGCGATGCGCACCGGGACCTGATAGAGGATGTAGGCGAGTTCCGCCGCGTCGGTATCGGCGCGCCACAGATAGTTCCGATCGTCGTCGTATTGCACCTTGTCGTCGCTGCCGCTTCCCGGGTCGGTCAGCATCCGGGACGTCTCGCCGATGCGCAGGAAGTCGCCCGGCGTGTAGGCGTTCAGCACGTCGGTCCACGACAGATCGTTCCAGGTGTGGAGCGCCAGCGGCGGCGGCCCGGTGCGGGGAAGGTCGAGGCCGAACCGCGGCTCGCCCGGGCGTTCCTCGACGACGAAGAACCATCCGGGATCTTCTTCGCCATCCACGCTCTGCCCGCCGCGGGCGCGTTCCGCGGTCAGATCGAAACCGAACAGATAGAGATCCGGGTCGACCTTGGCTTCGTAGAGGGGCGTCTTCACCAGATCCTTCGGTGGATCGAGCGCCTGGGCGTCGGTCAGGGTGACCGGCCGGCGCGGCTTCGACTTGTCGACGGCGCCGGCCGTGCGCTGCCACTCGGCGCGGTGCGCGTAGATCACCGCGGTCGGATACTTCTTGAGCAGCTCGCCGCGGATGACGAGCACCACCTCGTCCTCCTTGTCACCCTGCTGCTCGCGGTGGTCGTGCGCGCCGAGCTCCGTATCCGTGGGCCAGCGATGGAGCTCCGGGATGTCGCGCAGCCGCTCGCGCAGGGCCTGCAGGTCGGCGCCCGCCTCGGCGAGAAAGTCGCTCACGTCCCAGAACTGCCGGAAATAGCTGCCACGCTGATCGGTCGGGTATTCGCGCCAGAGCAACTCGCGCGCGAACTCGTGGTTGAGGCCGACCATATAGGACTCGATGAACTTCTGATTCGTCTCGAGCAGCGTGATGCTGTTGTTCTCGATCAATTGCAGGTTCGGAAGGAACAGCTCGCTCGAAATCTCCTTGAGCGGCTCGTACATGGGCTGATCGATCTCCGGATAGACCATGATCTCGTCGAACGTCGGCGGCAGCTTCTCCGCGATGCGCGCGGGGATCCGTACCGATCCGAGGACGCGCGCCGGCACGGTGCGCGCCGGGTGCAGCGGCTGCACCGTGGCTTCGGCGATGGCCCCGACTTCGATCGGCTGGCGCTCGACGCGCGGAATCGCCCGCTCGGCCACGTCCACCGTGTAGGCGTTCCGCAGCGCGAACTTGAACCGCCGCGCCTCCGCACTGTCGACGGTTCCTCCGATCTGCGGCGCCGCACCGGGCTGCGCCGGACCGATGCGAAAATTCGGGCTCGCCGGCATCCGGTCCACGCTTTCCGGAGTGCGGGTGTCGGGATCGAGCGCGGTCGCGGCCGCCGCTCTCGGGAGCGCGCGGACGATCCACGCGGCCGCGGCGCCGATGAGGACGGCGAGGACGATTGCGGACGCCGGGGCAATCGCGAACACGAGCAGCAGCAGGATCGACGCGGCGACGACCAGCCACGTGCGGAGCGCGGGACGATCGATCAGCGCCCGGAGCAGCGGCGCCAGGAAGCCGCGCGGGACGAACCGATCCGCGAACTGCCGGCCGGTCGGCAACTGCGGAGAAACCGTCTTGGGCGGCGCGGCGGACACCTTGCCGTCGTCGCCGTCGGGCAGCGCCATGCGCGGCAGCAGCGCCTCGCGCGGGTGCGCGGCATCGTAGCCGGCGAGGCGTTCCAGCCGCGCCCGCGGACGGCGGGCCTGCCGGAACGGTTTCGACAGCGCGGCCGCCGGCAGCGTGCTCTGGCGGATCTGATGATGCACGGTGACGCCGCCGACCACGACGCGGCGCTGCACCGGCGCGATGAGCGACAGATAGCGCGCCGCCGACTGACGCCGCAACGGTTCCAGCTCGCGCGCGTGCCACACCAGCGTGGTGATCTTCGCCATCTGGCCGAAGCGAATCTTCTGGTTCGCCTCCAGGACTTTTCCCACCTGCCGCCAGGAGGCTTCCATGTACTGCTCCTGGTTCGTCTGCACGACACGGGTGCCGAATCCCGCCGCGACGCGGAACCGCGGATCGAGCCCGAGCTCGTGCACCCACCGCTGGCGCGCCGGGTCGCCGTCGCTGTCGACCAGACGTTGCGTCTGCGCGTGCCAGCGGCCATAGAGCGGAGGGACGATCACGGGATCTTCGTCATCCTCGATCTCCTCCAGCCCGCTCGCGGTGTTTGCCGTCGCCGGATCGGTCCCCCCGTAGTCGTTCGCGAGGTTGACGAGCGAGGCGAGCGCCGTCTGAAAGCGATGCGGATAAGGACTGCCCCACTGTTCGAAGCGGTCGTACTCCTCCCTCGCCTGCACGCTCAAGGTGATCAGCGGCGCGCGCAGCGCGCCGCCCAGGCGCAGGATGCCGCCGAGCTCCGGGATGCCCGGGAGATTCGCGCCCGGCGCCTGCACGTCCATGTCGCGGCGCCCGACCCGCGGGTCCACCGTCCGCGGCTGCAGCAGCCGCACCAGGTACTCGAAGTCCCCGACGGTGCCGGTGCGGAAGTACCAGCGGTGGTAATACGGAAAGAGATCGACGTCCTCGCGGCCCGGATAGATCGACCACGCGCTCTCGGTCGCGAACGGAGCGAGGGCCGGATCTCGGCCGAGGCCGGCCAGCCGTCCGGTCTCGAACGTGGGCACCAGGAACGCGTGATACGCGGTGTCCGGCTTGAGGATCCGCGGGCACAGCACGCGCGAATACGCCAGATCGCGATCGGCGCGAATCGTGTCGGCCAGCTCCGCGGCGACCGCGGCGGCATCGGCGGGATCGGCGGTGAAGCTGCCGTTGACGTGGACGTGCGCCCAGGCCCACAACTGGTCGGCGGCGGGAAACGCGCGTCCCGGATCCGCGATCTGCACGAACGGCAACGGCCGATCGCGGCCGCTGGCGCCCTGCGCCGGGATTTCGCTCTCCTCGAGCACGATCACCGTCACCCACGGACGCAGCCGCTTCCCGTCCGCCGACGCCGCCGCCGGCGTATAGCGCCAGGGAAAGTCTTCGTCGTAGAACTCGACGAAGGGCATGTAGTTCGATTCGAAGTTGGTGATCCAGTTGCGCGGCTCGCTGCGGACGATCGCCCGGGCCTCGATGCCGATGATGTCGCCGGGGCCATAGAGCTGCACCACGCGCGGCGGCAGCGGTTCACTGAACGTGCCGCCGCCGACCCGATCGCCGCTCAGGCGCAGCTCGACGTCGATCGAGCCGCGCACCAGCACCGCGGGATCGAAATCCGGCTGCCGGATGAAGGTCCCCAGCCCCTCGCGCGCCCAGGGCAGGAACGAGTACGCGGCGATCGGCCGTACGCTCACGCCGCCCTCCGCGCTTCCGCCGCGGGAATGACGTGCACCGCGTCGGCCAGCAGCGGGTTCGCGCGCACCAGCGCCTCGAGATGCGCCGCCGCCTCGGCGTGGCTGCCGAATGTCGCCCCTTCGAATGGCGTGTTGTCGATCTGCTGCGCGAGGGTGAACGCGTCCTCGTCGATCGCGATCAGCGCCGTGAACGGCTGGAGGCGCTTCTCGGCCGCCAGTGACACCGGCGACCGCGACACCGCGGCGCCCTTGCGGAAGTGCGAGAACAGCACGTCGAGTACGCGGATGACGCCGGCGCTGAAGCGCTGGAACGCGGTGTCGATGACGATCGTCTCGTAGCGGACGTTGCGCTGCGCGACGCGGCCGGTGGCCCATGGCTGCCCTGCCGAACCGAGCTGCACGCCGCTGTCGAGCGGCTCGTAGGCGGGCGCCGACAGCTTGGCCGCGTCGGTCATCTCGCGATACTGCGCGATCGCGAACTTCTCGCGCGCGGGTCCCTTGACCTCGAGCTCCGCGGTCTCGGCGGTGACCGTCACCCGCGTGACATCGGAGACCTTCTGGTTGCCGACCTTGTCGAGCGCGAGGTTCAACGGCGCGAACCGCTGGCTGATCTGCAGCGTCCCGACCGGATGCAGCACCAGCTCGCTCGCCTCGTCCAGCTCTCGCAGCGACACGAAGAGACGGCCGGATGCCGGCAGCGTCGCGCGCCAGCTTTCAGGCTTGTTGAACTCGTCGCGCAGCCGCGGCAGCACGGCGATCGGCGGCAGCATCTGCGAGCGGCGCTGCCCGAAGGTGACCTCGACGTCGACGTCGAACGACCAGAACAGCAGCGAGATTTCCGCGGAGCCGTCGATGTGCCACGGGGTCGGGCCTTCCAGCGAACCCTTCAGCCGCACGCTCCACACGCCGACGCCGAAGACCTTCACCGAGAAGCCGGCGGAAATCTGCACGATCAGATAGAACGGCGAGAAGCGCAGCAGCGCGTCGAAGCTCAGGTGCCCGGTCACGCTGAAGGCATCGAACCCGAAGAACGCTTCGGCGCGGCACCCCATCTGGACCGAGTTCGAGGTGATCGCGAAGTACAGCTCGACGCGGACCCGTGCGTAGCTCTCGTTCACCAGCGTCAGCGCCAGCCGCGCCGGCGACGGGAACGGCAGCGGCGGCGCGGTGAAGCGCGGGTGGAAGCCGCCTACCGACATCACGAAATTCGGGTTGTCGCTGAAGTCCAGCAGCAGCCCCATCTCCCCTTCGAGCGTGATGAACAGCACGCGCGACTCGAACAGGCCGGCGAAGAACCACAACCGCCGCTTGTCGAACTCCAGCGCGCCGACGAAGGCGAGCTGCAGCACCAGGACCGCCTCGTCGTCGTCGGTGGGCAGCGCGACGCGCAGCTTGCCGACGATGGCGACGTTGCCCGGGATCTGGATGATCACGCCCAGCGAGACGTTCAGGAGCGGCGGCGTGCCCCAGCTGATCTTCGCCATGGGTCCGATCAGGAAGATGCCCTGCTGCGGCGGGAAGATCGCTTTCAGATCGCTGATGATCTGCGGCGCGTTCTCGACCACGTTGGTGGGAAAGAGGAGGCGCGACACGGCGCCGGTGCGGACCCCCGCCACCAGCGCATCGAGCCGCATCGTGCGATGCAGGCCGAGCAATCCGCCGACCCCGGTCAGCGCGAAGCCGAACCCGAGCTGAATCCCAGGGCTGAACTCCGCGGTGATGATGATCAGCAGCGAGAACCCCGGCTGACCCCCGGGCAGCTTCGTGGTGATCAGTCCGATCGCCTTGAGCGACAGGAAATCGTCGATGGTCAGTTCGAGCGCGCCGGCGTATTCCCCCTTGTCGAAGTCCAGATAGAGATACCCGCCCCCCTTGACGACGCCGGCGTCGAGCGACAGGCCCACGCCGTTCGGCGGCTTGAAGCCCAGATCGAAATCGGCGGTGCCGGCCGCCCCGCCTTCGCCCGCGGGCAGCGGCACGACCGACGCGCGGACGCCGATGTTCTCGATCACGGCGGTCAACGGCCCGAGGCGGCCGACGATGCCGACGCCGAAGTCGCCGTCGAGCACGGCGGTGCCGTGGCGCGTGCGCCCCGCCAGCGCCAGATACAACGTCGAGATCTCGATCGGGCCCAGCTCGAGGTGCAGCGGAATGGCCAGCTCGAACCCGGCCTGCCCCTCGAACGCGAATCCGTGCTTCGACGACCAGGTCAGCGTCCCACCGACCTCGATCGCCACATCACGATCGCCGGCGATCGAGGAGACGAAGCTGTCGGCCCCCTCGAGTTGCAGCACCAGCCGGAGCTTCTTCACCGGTGACGCCCCCGGCGCGCTGGTGCCGATGCTGACGATCGATTCGAGATCGTCGATGCGGCCGCGAATCGTGTAGGAGGCGTGGAACCCCTCGAGCTCGAAGCGCGTCGACTCGCGCCCGCCGAGCAGCAGCCACGGCTCGCCGGGGGCCCCGACCAGCGCCATCGATGCTTCGAGGGTCGCGTTCTCCCACGCGGTGTCGAGCGTCACGTCGTTGGGATAGATGCGCAGCAGGATCGACCGGTCGGCGTCGAACGCACCGGTCAGCTCCAGATAGATGTCGCGCCCGAAGTAGGTCTGGATCGAGAGGTCGCCCTGCAGGATTGGCGCGATGGCCAGGCCCGTCGGCGCCACGTTCGCCTTCACCGGATCGGTCACCGGCACGGCGACCAGACCGATCTTCCAGTACGTCTGGTCTTCGGCCGCGATGCCGTCGACGATCGGCATCTCCAGCTCCGATACGCCGTCGGCGACGACCGCATCGTGGAGGAGCGCCGCCGCCAGCGCGGGCCGCGGCGGCTGCATCGACGCCCGCACCCCCAGGGCGTGCAGGCCGCGCTCGAGCGCCCGCAGCAGCGCGGCGTGATCGAAGTCCTCGCCCGGCGTGTCCCACGAATACCGCGCCTTCAACGCGTCGTTGGGACTGGCGAAGAAGGCACCGAGCTCCGACCAGTCGAGGCGTCCCCGCGTGAACGGCATGCGCCGCGGACCGGCCGGCGTCACCCGCTCGAAACGAATCGCCCCGATCAGGTGCAGCAGAGCGAAGATCGTCCCCTGATTGGTCCGGAGGTATTCGACGAGCAGATCTTCGAACAGGACGTCGCCAAGCTCGGACCAGAACGCGCCGTCGTCGAACGGCGGCGACAGCGCGCCGACGCCGCCCGGCGCGAGATTGCCGACGTGCTCGATCAGGTTCTTGAGCTGCTCGAGGATGTCGAGCGCGGCGCGGAAGCGCGCTTCGTCGCTGCCGTCGACCAGTTCGTCGAGGTTCTCGAGCACCGCCTCGAGCAGCGGCGCCACGGCGAACGCGACGTTGATCGCGTCGAGCTGATCCCCGTCGACGTCGACGTCCCACCCGTAGCGGGCGAGGAACGCTTCGAGCTCCTGCTTGCTCGAGAAGCCGTTCGCCACCGGCGAGAAGGCCTGGGCGAGCGCCGTCACGAACGGGGAAAGGAAGTCGCTCACCGGTCTTCGCTCGTCGTGCCGCCGTCCGACGTCACCGGCGGGACGCGCGTGCCGCCGGTGTTGGAGCGCGCCATCACAGGTCCTGGAGCGCCACCGTGCCCGACACGAAGGTGCCCTGGGGAACGCCGTCGACGCACGATCCGATGTGCGTCGCGTCGCGGTAGCGGAACAGTTCGTAGACGGTGTCGAAGAATTCCATCATATCGGCCTGCGTGGGCGTCGCGAAGATCGGCAGCTCGTCGTTGATGACCGTGGCGAGCCCGTCGACCGTCGAGGACTCGATCGGCAGCGCGTAGCGGTAGGCCCATCCGATCCCGTGCTCGAAGATCACCTGTTTCTCCAGCGGCTTCGGCTCGTTGATGTCGGTGCAGTACCAGTACAGCTTTCGCAGCACGTCGAGGGCCGCGGGCGACGCTGGGTCGATGATGTGGTCGGCGTTGTGGCGGACCGCGTTGGGACGGCACAGCGCGAACGTCAGCCGCTGATTGGGCGGAAGCAGCGGCGACCCGTTCAGCGCGTACGCCCACGGAGACCCCACCGACGTGTTGCGCGACGTCCGGCGAACGCCCTTGTCCCATCCCTTGAACTGCCAGCCGCGATCCCCTTCCGCCTGCTCCGCCGCGAGTCCGGCCCAGCGCCAGTGCAGGTGGATGCAGGAGTGCCCGCAGAACGGCGCGTGGATCGGCACGTTGCCGCAGCTGTCGTTGGGCATCTTGGCGTGGGTGTGGATGTTGTCGTAGTCCCCCTGGCGATCCTTCTTGGCGACGGTGATCCGGTACGGCGTGCCGACCGGATACCGGAAGCGGGCGCGCCGGGGCGTGGTCTGGTCGTACTTGTTGCCGTCCAGCGGGCCGTAGACGCCGACGATCTCTTTCTCGGTGGTCATGTTGGCGAGCAGGTAGTCGAACACCATCAGCCAGCCGAACGGTTTTCCGGCCCAGCTGCTGATCCAGGTGCGCAGCCGGTCGTCATCGTCGCGGCCGTCGTTCATCGACTCGTTGCTGTCGGTGAAATAGCTGGCGACGTTCTCGTGCGCCGGCATCGGGCCGTCGTCGTCGTGCGCGTGATACATCATGTTGTTGGCGAGCAGTTTCACGCTGCCGCGCATCCGCTTGACGACTTTCCGGCCCAGGTGCTCGTGCTCCCACGTCCAGCCAATCTGCGGCCAGAGATCCAGCGCGACGGGGACGCCGCCCGGATCGAAGTCGTTGGCGGCGCCGCGAAACACCACCGAGATCTCCAGCGTGACGAACATCGAGAGCCCGGTCGAGGCGAGCACATCCTGCCGCAGCGTGAGCTTCAGCCCCCGCTGGAACAGCCGGTCGTTGGGCGTGACATACGTACGCCGTCCTTGTTCCGAGACGAGCAGCTCCGCACTGGACGCCACCAAAGCGGCCGCCATGTCGAACGCCGCGGTCGTCCCGTCGGTGAACTCGATACCGAAGTCGTCGAACTCGATCGACTCGAACACGTTGTCGCTGCTGCCGGCGGACCTCGCGTCGCGGACCACCACATTCGAGAAGCGCAGTCCCGAGTTGGCATCGAGCTCGTAGTCGAACTCCCAGTAGGGCGGCGTGGCATTTTCCGGGCTGATTTCCGGAATGTCGACATCCAGGCCCAACGGCAGGTTCTTCGTGATCCCCGCGCGCGCGCCGGCAGGCCGGCCGCGCACCTCGGTCGCGGGCCCGCCGCTGCTGGGCAGCAGCGGCGAGGTCCGAGTCGTGGTGGTCCAGCGAATCTCGTCGTAGATCAACGTCTGGGTGGCAAGCGTCCGGCGGGTGTTGAGTCGCGCCATGCGGATCAGAACAGAAGGTTGGCGAGATGAAGTCGGCAGACCTTGCAGAACGGCACCGGTGCCGCCGACAGCGGCAGGCGGCTGTCGCCGACGCGGCGCCGCATCAGGCAGTCGTGTGCGGAACGATAGATCTTCGTCCGGTACCCCCCGCCGCCCTCCCAGTACCCGATGGTGCTCGGCGTCAGCGGAATCGGATCGACGCCGTGGTCGGCGACGGCAGGATCCGCCTTCGGATGAACGGCCGGCGGCGCAATCCGTTCGGCCACCGACAGGTAGCGATGCCACTTCAGGTGGAAGTCGTCGTGCGTGGTCGGGGGTTCAGCCGCATACACGAGGTTGACGTACGCGGCCGCCCGCCGGTCCGCGGGCTCGAGGAAGCCGTCGCCATCCAGTTCCCATTCGTCGCCGAGTCCCATCACGCGGCCGACGCCGCGCAGCACCACCTGTGGCCACAGATTGTTGGTCGTGCAGGCGACGAAGTAGTAGTCCTCTTCGCCCAGCGCACTCTCGGCTTCCGCGGTCGCGGCCTCGCCGGCGATCGGCGGCAGCAGCACCGCGACAATCGTGCCGGTTGCGCCCATCGACACGTCTCCCGTGCGAAGGATGTCGATCAGCGGCAAGGCTTCGTTGCCGAACGTGAGCGTGGTGGCCGGGTCCTCGACGAAAGCATTGACCTTCGCCTGGCTGATGGTGAGTCGGTGGGAAGCGGTCTCGTAGCGCGCGTCGAACGCGGTGCGATCGATCGCCGGCGCGTCGACGGCCGCGCCCGCCGCGGCACTGGCGACGAAGCCGGCGTGCACGCTGATCGTCGTCGGGTGCAGGTCGGTGAGACTGAACGGCGCCGTGTGCGTCAGCACGTCGACGAACTCGCTGCACGCGGCGGCGAATTGCGGTCGATCCACCGCGCGGTACCCTTCGGCGAGCAGAATGATCTTCAGCGTGTGCAGCGGCGAGACCGCTGTTCCGCCCGGGAAGATCTTCTTGATCGCAGGCATGTCACCACCCAATCGACAACGGTGGAACGTGAACGGAGACCATACGATCGGTCCACGACCACGTCAATCAGATCCGAGGGGTATTCATTACCCTCGTTTCCGGGCGAGGGTTGAGAACGGCTCAGGCGGACTCGAGATGGTCGAACCGGAGTCCCGCCGAACTCTCTCCGCGTCCGCTGCGAATCTTTCGCGCCGTCCACACGTGCGTGGCGCCGTGGATCCAGCGGGTGCGGCGATCGCGCCGTTCGGCAAGGCGGCCGGCGCGCGGCAGTTCCTCGGACGCGAGCGCGAATGGCGCGCCGAGCAGCCGTCCGAGCGGCGCGTGCAGACCGCGCAACTCCAGGCGGGTTCCGCCCGCCCCTGAGGTCCGCGGCACCAGCGGCAGCCAGTGTGGTGGCACCGGCGTCGCCAGCCGGTAGGCGCGCTGCGGGTTGGGGCCGAGCGGCGCCGGCTCCGGCGTCGCTCGATCGTGGATCTCCGCGCGATCGACGGCCGAGCCCGCGGGACCGGTGATGCGCTGCTCGACCGCCCAGGCGAGGTTGGACATCTCGTCCCGGCTGAAGAGCACCGCCTCCAGCGGATCGCCTTCGTGCACGTCCATCCCGAAGGCGGGAAGCACCAGCCATCCCGGTGAATCGCGATCGCCGACTCCGCTCGACAGCTGGAACATGCGCCATCGCTGGACCGCATTCACGTCGGCGGCGGCGACGCTCGGAATGTTCACCCGCTCGCCGAACGTCGTCGAGACCTCGATCTGAAGAATGCGGCAGACACTGCCGACCGGAAGCGGCAGCGGCAAGCCGAAGAAATCGTTCCCGTACACGAGCGCGAATTCGGCGAGCAGGAGCCGCCCGAGATCGTCGGGAGCGGCGTCGAGCGCCCCGAAGTCGATGCGGCGATTCTCGATCTGCCACCAACGCGGAGCCGGCATGCCGGGAAACCCGAGCCCGGTGGGCAGGGCGTCAAACGTCGTCTCGACACGGCCGGCGTCGGCCGCCGCGCCGAGCGATTCGCCGGCGCTCACGTCGAACGCCGTCCAGTCGAGGCGCCCGCCGCGGTGCGCCGGCGCGTGCAGCACGACCTCGCCTCCGGTCACCGGCGCCGCGACCGCGAACTGGTACATGAGGCGATCGGGAATCCACGCGTCCGCCCCCGCGGCGCCGGTCCGGCGATCCCACCATCGCAGCCACGCTTTCGCGGCCGCGGTGACGGCATTCTCATCACCGGCGTCGATCGGCGGCAGTCGCGGCAACCGCCCGGCCGCGACGGCGGCAGACAGTTCGGCCTGCAATGCGAATCCGTCGAGCCCACGCCCGCCCAGCAGCGCCGCGAGCGTCTTGCTGCGCCCGTCGGCCGCTTCGCCCGGCGCCGCGGTGAGATCGCCGAACGCATAGCGCTCGCGATAGCCTGGACCATAGCGCGCCGCCAGCGTGGCACCCAACGTCTCGAGGAAGCGGAGACCAGCCATCGCGGCGAAGCGGAGATCCGGCGTCGGCGGCTGGCGCTCCGGCTCGACGATCGCGTCGAGGGGCTGGCTGGCGGCGAGCGCCGCGCCGGTGCGGGTGCCACGGGCGCCGCCGGCATACCGCGTGAACGGGCTGACCTCGTGGCGCACCCGGATGTCGACCGGCGACCCGGTATCCTCTCCCTGCCATTCGCCGAATTGCCACTGGCGCGCCATGAGCCACAAGGGATCCGCAATGCGTGCCGCGAGACTGCCGAGCGCGCGATCGGTGCTCTGCGGTTCCAGGCGGCTCCAGCTCGTGATCGATCCCATGGCGTCCTCACTTCCGAAACAGCGTCGCGATGGTGTCGCCGGCGGGATCGCCGCCGGTGTTGCGCGCGAAGAACAGCGCCGGGATCGCGTGTCCCACCCCACGCAGATCGTGCGGCTGCACGGATCGCATGCGCGTCAGGTCGTACGTCTCGAGCAGGATCCGTTCGAGCAGGTCGGCGTCCCACTTCCGCGCGCGGTTCGGGCTGACGGCGAGCAGCAGCGCCTGCGGTGCGCACGAGCCCGGCGCGTCGTAATGGAAGACCACGCCGGTCGTTTCCTGCGCGTTCGGCACGACCTCGACCCACTCGTCGACCACCAGGCCGGCCTGATCAGCCGCCGGATCCCAGTCCTCCGCAGCGGCGAGCACGAGACCGGTGACACCTGCGGGGAACGCGGTCCCGGCGGGCATCGCCGCGCCGACCCAGCGCGGCGGGCCGGGCGCGGGCAACTGCACCGCCTGGAGCGGCGCGGGCGGTTCGCCGGCCACGGCGCCGGCGACGACGCGGACGTCGTGGAGACGGCGGGACGGGGCCCGCACCCGCGCCACGCCGTCGAGCCAGTCCTCCACCTCGATCGGCGTCGCATCGCCGGCCGTCCGTCGGACGGTGCGGGCATTGTCGAGGTCCGCGGGCTGCGCGACCGCGAATACCGGCAGCACTCTGAACCCGCGGCCGATCAGCGCCTCGATGCCTCCCGCGGCGGTGTCGGCCGCCGCGGCGGTGCTGAGACGCGCCGCCGCCTCCTTCACGACGTCGCGCGCCTGCGCCGCGAGATCGCGCCGCGCCGCTTCGTCGCCGACGGCGATCGAACGGGGCGCGGCGTTCTGCAGTCCGGCCGCGGCCATCAACGCGAGCCCGTCGCGGATGTCATCGAGCGCCCCGAGCGCCGGAACGCCGAGCTCGTCGCACGCCGCCCCGATATCCAGGTGGGAGGGAAGATCCAGCAGCGTGGACAGATTCCCCGGAAGGTCCGGATATCGCAGCACGGCGCGCAGCGCGCCCACGTCTGCCGCGTTGATGGCGAACGCGGCCTTCAAGGCCGACACCGCGCCGGTGAGTGCCGTCGTGACGCTCGTCACGCGGCCGTCGATCTCGGCCTGGCGCACGCCTGGACGGCCGGGCAGGCCGGCAGGCGCCAGGTCGCGCGCGTCCGCGGCGCGTGTGCCCCCCACGAGTTCGCGCGCGATCTCGGCGACCGTGAGGATCTCGGCGAGGGAGAGCACGTCCGTCGTCCAGTCCGGCGAGCGATCGGGCAGCAGTCTCGGAACGGCAGGGCGCAGCGCCGCCGTCTCCGCCGCGGCGTACAAGAGCAGCCGGCGTCCGAGATCCGTTTCGGCGAGCGCGGCCACATCGGGCGACGGTCCATACAGAATGTCCAGCGGACACAGACCGGCGTCGGCCAGCGTGTAGTCGCGCGTGCCGTCGGCGGTCGGCTCCCCCGTCTCCGGATCGACCAGGACGACGCGCCATTGCACGCGTGCGGGATCGCCGAGCGCCTGCGCCGCCCAGCCGTTCAACCGCGGCTCCGCCTGCGCGCGGATCCACAGCGCGCGCTGGGCTGCGGTCGCGGTCCACGCGCGCAACGCCGTGACCTCGTCCCGTCCCCCCGTCATGACGAGCAGCCGCCAGGTCACGCCGATCCCGGTGCGGGGCGTCTGCAGCACCGCGGGGTCCGGCGGAGGCACGTCGCCGCGCGCGAGACCGTCGAGTGCGCTGCCGGCGCGGATGTAGTTCCCCTGCAACGCTTGATGGACGCTCTCGGCGAGACCGACGTCCCCGACCGCGTCGATCGCGTCCTGCACGACCGCGAGCGCGGCGAGCACGCCCGTGTAGTCGGCCGTTCCCCGCGCCGGCAGCGCGTCCGGTTGCCCGGGTACGGTGCCGCCCCACGGAATCGCGTTCTCCTTCCATTTCCTGAGGAGGACGACCCCGTCGACGGTTGCCAGCCCCGCGAGCGTTTCGATCGCCGTCCCCGCGGGGGCCGGCGTGAGATGGCCGACCGCCTCGGGCGCAAGCTGGCGCAGCGCGGGCAGATGCTGCAGCAGCCGCCGTTCGGCGAGCGCGCGTTCGAACCGGTATCCCAGCAGCGCCCCGAGAGTCTGTCCACTGCGGACGCCGTCGAGGAGATCGAGCGCGAGCCGCGCGCGCGTAGACGAGAGATCGACCGCCAGCGCCGAGGAACCGTGTGTCAGGTAGCCGCTGCGCAGTACGGCGGCCGTCGCCGCATGCGACAACGATGGCGCATGCACGTAGCCCGTGCTCGGGGGCGCGGTGGCCGGCCGCAAATCGGTGACGAGTCCGTATCCCCCGAGGTGCAGGCCCTCCGGGGAATCGGCGCGCAGCTCGTGCAACCGCCCGGTGGCGACGGCGGTGATCCAGGCGTCGAGCCGATGGGTCGAGAGATCGAGCGCCTCCATCATCAGCCGCTGAAGCGTCGCGGCGGGACGCCGCGCGAGCCGCTCAACCGCGGCGATCGTCGCCGCGAGCGGCGCCACCTCGGACCGCGGCGCGGCCGTGCGCGCCATCGCATACAGCTCCGGCGCGACCGGGCGTCCCTGCCACATCGCCTCGGAGAGATGCCGCCACGAGGTCAGCGTCCGCGTGGTCACGGGATCGTTACCCATGATGTCCGCGAGATCGACGAGCTCCGGTTCGGGCAGCGGCGGATCCGGGATCGGAACGAGGGCGAACGCCGCATCCGCATACGCCTGCAACAGGCTGTGCCGAACGAGCCGCGCCAGGAGCGGCGTATCGTCCGCCGTCCACCCGTCGTGCAGGTCCTGCGGCGTCGCCGCGGCGAGTTTCGCCAGGTACTCGACGGGCTCGTCCTCCGCGCCGGCGCTGACGAGCGGCGCCTCGAAGTCGAGCGCCTGGTCGGCATACGCGCAGGCGCCCAGGCGCACGCGGCCGGCGACGGCCCAGCGATTCAGCCACTGCGCCAGTCGCGCGTCCAGGTCGTCGCGATACGTCGCCGCCAGTGGATCGCCCAGCGCGAACCACAGACTCTCCGCGAGCGCCGGACCGATCAGCGAGCGCACCGCGACTGACGCGGACGTGCCGTCGGTCGCGAGCAGATCGAGCAGCGTCCGATCGACGTCGCCGCTGCCGATTCGCGGAACGGCGTCGGCGAGCCTGCGCCAATCCTCAGCCAGGCGCCGCAGCAGGTTGATCCGCCCCGCGGTCGTGGTCCACCCGACCTGGTTGCCGCGGCCCACGCTGGACACCACGATGCCGGCGCCGAGCGGCAGACCGGCGCCGCCGGCACCCGCGTTGAACGGAGAGCCCCATCGCGCCGGCGCGCCGGCCGGATCGAGCCCGGACCCGACGCGATAGGCCCCGGCGGCGACCCCGCCGCCGTCCCACGCGTAGTGGACGACCACTTCCCGGGTGCCGTCGCCGTCGACATCCGCGAACGCGATCCCGCCCGCGTCAGCGGCGACGCCGCCCGAGGTGACCTCCACCGGCGCAGACCACCGCTCGATGTCTGCGTCCGACAACGAGCCGCGGCCGCTGCGGTACTGGACGGTCGCCGAGGCATCCGTCAGCAGCACCAGCTCGGGAAGCCCGTCAGCGTCCAGATCCTCGACGGCGATGCCGAGCAGCCGTTCCGATCGATCGATCCCTCGGAGCGATACGGGATCGGACCACTGGCGCGCCGCGCCCGTCGCCCGCAGGCCGGTGCCGATCCGCAGCCTCAGGCCGCGGCCGCGGCCGCCGGCCTGCTGGGTGACGAGCACGAGCGCACGCCCGAGATCCGGCAATGTCGCGGCCGCCAGCGCCAGTCGGTCGGGCGCTTCATCGAGCGTGAGCTCGGTATGGCGGGCGCGGGACACCGCCGTACCGGCGCCCTCCAAGCGCAGCACCGAGTAGCCCGCGCGGCTCGTTCCCGGCTCGATCCATCCGACGATCAGCTCCGGTTGGCCATCCCCGTCGAGGTCCATCTGCGTCAGCGCCGTCGCCACGGCGCGCGCCGGCAGTGTCAGCGCCGGCAGTGTCAGCGCCAGCGGCGGCGGCGCGTCGCTGTAAGCGCCGTCAGTCTGGAGATCCCAGAGAACCTTGAGCACTGTGCGCGACCGCCGGCCCCCGCCGACCGCCTGAAGCACGAGCAGCTCGGGCTGATCCGGATGCGGCTGCCAGCGCTCCAGCGACGTGACCGGCAGCACGCCGTACGGCTGATCGCCGACACGCAACGCCGGCAGGGGACCGCGCGCGCGCACCGTCTCGACGAACCACCGCCGCCAGAGGTCGAGATCGATCGCCGTGAACTCCGGCCGGAGCATCTGCGCGAGAAAGTACCCCCACGTCGCGGGCCAGAGCGCCGACGCCATGTCGGCGGCGTCGGCTTGATCGCGCAGATCGGCGTGCGCGATGGTGCCGAACGGGCCGCGTGTCGTGCCGGTGATCCCGAACGCCGCCGCGATCATCGCCGCGTCGGATTCGGAGGCCGGCGCCACCGCCTGCGGAACGCTCGTGCGTGCCGGCTGTCCGGAACGCTCGCCGGTGGTGTTGTTCGTCGGCGTGCCGACCGCGATCAGATCGAGGCCCCACGTGTACCGGTGCGCGTCGAGCAGGTCGGTCCATGTGGCGGCGCTGCTGAGGGCGGTCTCGGACCCGCGCACGCCGGCGACGAGGAGCAGGTCGATTCGATCCACGAGCGCGGGATCGAGCGACATGACGAGGCCCATGCCGGCGGTCTGCGCCGCGGCGAAATCCACCATCCACAGCATCCCGGGATCGGTGGTGCCGGCGGCGGCAACGGGCGAGGGTCCGGCCGCGAGCGGCCTGGCGATCAAACCCCCTTCGGCCGTACCGATCTTCCGCCCATCCCGATAGGCCGTGGCGATCCAGCGATCGGGCAGTCCTTGCGCGCGCACCGCGCGCGACCAGCGCGACGGCCGCGGCGCGACCACAGGAAACGACGGCGGCTGCCCGGCTTGCGGATCGTTCGACGGTGTGAGCACCTTCATCACGAACGCCGCGCGCGTGTCTCCGAGCCGATCGGCGAGTTGCCGCCACGCGGCGACGCGCTCCGCCTCCGTGGTCGCGGTCCAGGTCGTTCGCCAGAAATGTTCGCCCGCCTTCACCTCGTCCGCGGTCAGGCCTGCCTCGTGCCCGTCCATCTGCACGTCGTCGGGATAGACGCGAATCAGGAGTTCCACCGGTCGGCCGGGCGGCGAGGGGCGGAACCGGGTTTCGAGACGGATCGGCAGCAGCAGCAGCGGGACAGCCGGATCGAGATCGCCGATCGTCGCGGCGAGCGCGGCGCGGTAGCGCGCCTCGGCATCGGCGCCCTGCGGGGCGGCGTCGCGCAGCGCGGCGAGTTCGTCGTACGTCATGGCCTGACCGCCGGCAGCAGATCGGAGGCATGGATGCAGATCCGGAACGGCCGCTGCTCGGTGAGGGCGGCGAGCGTCGCGCTCGTACTGCTGACGCCCCATCCCGCAACCGTGGCCCCGGTCAAGCCCCCGGCAAGATCGATGTGGTCCGACGTCGTCCTGGCCACCGCCGGCCACGACGGCTCCGCGGGGTCGGTCGCATCGGCATCCAGTCCGAGGCGCGGCTCGGCCGGGGGCTGCTGAAACACGAAGAACCAGCCCGGTTCGTCGACCGCCGGATCGGGATTGCCGTGAGCCTCCGCGGGATCGAGATCGAAACCGAAGAAGGTGATGTCCGGAGGGATCGTGCCGCCGAAAACGGGGTACTCCTCCGGGAACGCCGGCGTCCCGGGTTCCGCGCCGGGGGCCGCCGTCGCGGGCACACGCCGCCCGCTGCTCCACGTCGCGCGTGCGGCATAGATCAATGTGCGCGGATAGCGCTGCAGGACCTCGCCGCGGACCACGAGGACGACCTGCTCGCCGCTCGTCAGGTGCGTGCCGAGATCGCCGGTCCAGGTGTCGATCGGCGGAATGTCGTCAGCGGGACCGGCCAGGGACGCGGCGCGATCCCAGAAGCGGCGAAAACAGGTGCCGCGTTGATCGGTCGGAAAACCGCGCCACAGCAGCTCGCGCGCCATCTCGTGATTGACGCCGACCATCAGCGCTTCCACGAACCGTGGATTCGTCGGCAGCGCGGTGACCGAATTCGCCGGCAGATTCTGGATGCCCGGGAGCATGTGCTCCTGCGTGAGATCCAGCAGATCGCGATACACCGGCGTGTCGAACCGCGGCGCGGCCCACACCGGCGCCAGGGGGTCCTCGGGATTCCAGCCCGGAGGGAGCGTCAGGCGCGCGCGCACGCGCGCCGGAATGGTGCGCGCCGGATCGGTCGCGGCGAGGATCGCCGTGCGCAGGGCCGGCAGATCCAGCGCCGGCCTGGGTTGCCGCGGCACCGGCTCGCACCCGGGCAGTCCCTGTTGATGTGCGGCCGCGGCGGCGATGAACGCGCGCCATTGTTCGGGCGACGCCTGGCCGTGCCGCGCGGCCAGCGCCTGCGCGACGCGGGCGCTCGTGATCTCGCAGAACCGGATGGCGCTCGGCGCGGCCGCTTCGTCGACGGTGGTGGATCCGTGGGGGCGCGGCGCGGGCGCGGTCAGCGAGAGGCGCCCGTCGTTCACCGCGCGCAGCAGCGCGATGCCGCTCGTACGCGATCGCCGCGCCAGCCGGCCGCGCGGCCGGGTGGCGCGGCGGAATGCCCCGCTGGTCATGGCGCGCGGGACGCGGCTCGCGTCGACGACCGCCGCGACGGTTGTGGCGCCCGCCAGCACGCGTGTATGAATGGCGGTGCTGATGTGCAGCACACCGGCGTCAGACAGTCTGCCGATCTGCCCGTGCAGCACGAGGCTCGCCCCGCGCGCGAGCTGGCCCTGTCGCAGCAGCGCATTCGCCGCCTCGATCTCCCCCGCCTGGCGCCACGCCGCGGCCATCAGCTCTTCCTGCCGCGACTGCACGATGCGCGTACCGAGCGCCGCCGCGGCGCGATACCGCGGATCCAGATTGAGCTGGTTGACCCAGCTTCGCGAGCGGCTGGCGGTGCTCGAGCTTTCCACCGCCGCGTGCCACCGGCCGTAGAGCGGCGGCGGGAGCACCAGATCGGCGGCAGGCCTTCCGTCGATCGCGCGCTGCAGCGGATCGGTGAATCGCGCCGGCGGCCGCGGATCGGGACAGGCGCCGATCGCCCCCGGCATCATCCACTCGCCGAGATCGGGGATCCCCGCGGGCAGCGACGCCACGATGATCGGCGTTGCGGCCGTGCCGCCCGCGCCGTTGCGGCGCAATCGCGAGACCAGCGCCTCGAAGTCCCCTTCCTGGCCGGTGACGAACTCCCACCACACGTACATCGGCAGATCGATCTCGGTCGTGGCGTTCGTCCACGACGCCGCGGTCGTCGCTGCGTTGGGGTCTATCGCCAGACCGAGCCCCGCCCGACGGCCGAGCTCGAATGCCGGCACCACGGCGGCGACATAGCGCGTCCGCGGGACCAGCAATCGTGGACAGACCAGACGCGCGAGCGCGCGCACCGGCGGATCCGCGAGGAGATCCGCGGCCGCGCCCACCTGGGCGTGCGCCCAGGCCCACGATTGGTCGAGATTCGGCAGTTCCTGTTGCGCGTCGTCGACCCGGAGGACCGGCAGCCGGCCTGCCGTCGCGTCGATCGTCGCGCGATCCTGCCGGACGGCGATCAGGACGATCCACGGCCGCAGCCGATCCACGTTCGGCGCGGCCGGCGTGAACAACCACGGCAGCTCGGGCCGATCGAACTCGATCGCCGGAAAATAGTTCGGCTCCGCGTCGGGAGTGTCTGGCGCGGGTTCCCGTCTGATCACGTGCCGCGTGTCGAACCCCAGCACGTCGCCCGGAC
The DNA here is from genome assembly GCA_035699745.1 of Vicinamibacterales bacterium. NCBI lineage: Bacteria > Pseudomonadati > Acidobacteriota > Vicinamibacteria > Vicinamibacterales > Vicinamibacterales bacterium. The sequence goes on along the minus strand of DASSPH010000077.1, from coordinate 32,879 downwards.
CGTAGACCTGGATCGCCGTCGGCGCCGGCGGGCCGGTGTTCACCGCGGTCGTCACCGTCACCTCGGCGCGCGCGCCGACCGGACCGGTCAACGGATCGATCGTGCCGGCCCCCGCCAGGCCGCGGCGCACCCACGGAATGTACTGACGCGCCGTCATGCCGCCACCTCGTGCGAGCCGACGACCTGGGCCGCCGTCCCACCCTGGCGGCGCGCCGCATCCGCTTCCACGAAGCTGACGTGTGCCGCGCCGGCGGCCGCGAGATCGGCCGGCGCGGCGAGTGAGTACGACTGCGGCGCCACGGCGATGCCGAGCACCGGACCGTCGTAGCGCAGCTTCGATGGCGCCTGCGCGGCGGCGCCGATGCCCGCCACCGCGCCGACCACGGCGCCGTGCATGACGTAAAGCGGGCCGGGGACTTCTTCGGGCTGGTCGACGATCCGGGTCTCGTACTCGTCGGCGCCGGCGACCGCCGGACCCGATTGCAGCGGCGGCGCCGCAATGCTGGTATAGCCGCAGATCAGCGGTTCGAACGCCGGACGCGACAGCTTCTCGTCGTCCGACATGGCGAAGAAGAGTCCCGGCGCCAGGTCTTCGCGAATCGCCGTTCGCGTCGCGTCCACCGAGGCGCCGCCGATCGCGAACGTCAGGGCGAAGCGCCGCGCCGTGTCTACGACCGGTGCCCCGTTGTAGATGTCGATCGCGATCTCGAGCGGAACGACGCGCTGACGAACGCCGATGGTGCCGAGCGGATGCGCCAGCACATTGGGGCTCTCGAACTCGCGCAGCGTCACCACGCCATTCGCCACGTCGGGGAGTTGCGCCATCCAGTTGCGCTTGTCGGCGAGGGCCGCGGCGAGATCGGCCGTCGGATCGACCGCGGGCGGCGGCAGCGGCGGCGGCTCCTCGCCCATCGTCACGTCGATCGGAATGCGGTGCGTGCCGAGGAAGATGACCTCGGCGTAGCCCGAGGCGCGCCAGGGTGTCGGGCCCGACAGCGAGAGGAGCACCGAGGCCGAGAGGATGCTCTTGCCGTTGCGGCGGATGTCGACCCCGCCGTAGATGTCGACGACGAATCCGAACGGATCGAAGATGACGAGCGCGTCGAACCCCAGATACGCGCACGCGCTGAACACGCCGAGAAAGCCGGTGTCGAGCTCTGCGTAGATGTCGACCTTGGCGCCGATCTGCACGCTGTTCGAGGTGAGGGCGAAGTAGGTCTCGAGCCGAAGCCTCGGGTTGTCGCTCGTCGCCAGCGACAGCGCGAGCCGCCGCAGCGCGGGGAAGCCGCCCGGCGCGCTGAAGCGCGGATTGAACCCGCCGGCGGAGACCGCGAAGATCTTCGTCGCCCCCCAGCCGATGCGGACGGCGATGTCCCCGGTCAACGTGAACACCGCGATGCGCGAATCCCGCAGCGACGCGTCGATCGAGATCTCGCCGCGTCCGAAGTCCAGGATGCCGACGATGTCGAGGCGGAGCTCCACCACCGCGTCGTCCGACTGCGGGAGGAGGAGCGTGACGCGGCCGAGAATCGCCAGGACGACCGGTTCCGGCACGACGATGATGACGCCGAGATCGACGGTGATGAGGTTCGACCCCCATCCGATGCGCACCATCAGACCGATGACGAAGCGGCCCGGCGAGACCGGGAAGATCGACTGCAGGTCGCTGAGGACCTTGGGAATGTTCTTCAGCGGATCCGGCGGGAACAGAATCGAGTCGAGGGCACCGGTACGTGCGCCCGCCCTGAGCGGCTCGACCGCCATCGTCCGGTTGAAGCCGAAGATGCCGCCGAGCCCGCTCAACGTGAAGCCCATGCTGAGCTGAATGGGCGGGAATTCGGCGGTGAGGATCACCAACAGGCTGAAGCCCTTCGACCCGTCGGGCATCCTGGTCGCGATCAGCCCGATCGCGGTGATGGTGATGATTTCCTTGATGCTCAGCTGAAGGATGCCGGCGTACTGGCCGGCGTCGAAGTCGAACAGCGCGTAGCCCCCGCCCTTGACGATCGAGGCTTCGACCAGCAGGCCGGCGCCGTCCGGCGGTTTGAAGCCGAAGCCCAGATCGAGCGCCCCGAGGTTGCCCGGCGGATCGCTGGCGCCGCGCGGCGTCGCCAGCAGACGCGCGCCGACCTTGCTGACCGTCGCCGTCACCGGGCCGAGCGTCAGCACGACGTCGACCGAGAGATTCAGGACGATGCCGCTGCCGGTTCGCGCCAGCAGCTCGATGGTGATCGTCTCGATCCGCAGCAGGATCAGATCGAGGTGCGCCGAGATGACGAACCGGAAGCCGCCCCCCGCGGCCAGCCGTACGCCCTTCTTCGTCGACGCCACGATCTCGAGATCGAGCGTCACCGACTGGGGATTGGTGCCGAGGAACTTTCCCAGGAACGAGTCCGCGGACGAGGCCTGGATGACGAACGCCAGCTTCTGCACCATCAGGCTGACGATGAACTCGAGATCGCTGGGCTCGCCCGATACCGCAAGGCGGAACTCGAACCGGTCCACCTCCAGCCGCATGCCGGTGGGCGATCCGAGCAGCAGCAGCGGCGTGTTGCGCTGCAGCGCCACGGCGGCATCGAAGGTGACCGACACGCCGGTGAGCCGGCCGTCGATCGAATCGGGCCGCAGATCGACGACGAGGCCGCCTTGCGCCTGAAGGGCCCCTTCGATCGCCAGCGCGAGTGGACCGAGATCGATGGTGACGCCGATCGCCCCGCCGACCGCGGCATCGATCTGCAAGGCCACGCCAATCGCGTCTCCGGTTGGGGTGTTCTTGGCCGGAATCGGCAGGACCGAGACGCCCAGCGCGCCGAACGTGTCGGTGGTGGGGTCGTAGGTCTCGAACAGCGTCGCCGTCAGCTGACGCAGCGATGGCAGACCCGGCGCGGTCGGCGCCCAGTACGGCGTGATCGCGCCGTCGCTCGGCTCGGTGATATACGCCGGCCCCAGAATCTGGGCGACGCCGCGCAGGCGCGTCAGCACCCGATCCTGATCGAGCACTCGATTGTCGCCCCATCCGAACTCGGTCTTCAGGTGCGTGACCGGGTCCGCCAGGAACGCCGCGAGCTTGCCGAAATCCAGCACGCGGGCGCGATAGGCGAGCCGTGGCGCCGCCGCCGGGACGTCGTACTCGTCGATGCCGCCGACCACGCCGAGCAGCGCCGTGATCGCCGGCTGCGATCGTTCGACCGTCCGGATCAACAGCATCTGGAACAGCTCGTTCGGGAACACGCTCCAGAAGGCGGCGGTGTCGAACGGCGCTGGCAGCGTGGCCCTGTCTGCCGGCCCGGTGGTGAGCGCCCGCACGAAGGCGACGATATCGGATACGGACGACGCCGCCGCGAGCACCACGACGGGATCGGTGAGATCCCCCCCGGCGATCGCATACCGGGCATCGGTGAGCACGTTGCCGATGTCGAAGGGAGCCCGCACGCCGGACAGATCGTCGGCAGGGTCGACCGGCCATCCGAGCTGGGTGAGCACGGCGGCGAACTCGGACTCCGATCGGGCGAGACGCGGCAGCGGCTCGAGCGCGTCGAGCAGCTGCGAGGCGACGCTGATGATGAAGTCCTCGATGTCGCTCATGGAACGCTCACACGATCCGATCGACGAACCGCATCTGCGAGGCCTTGAACGTCGTCCAGTCAGGCGACACGTCGGTGGTGACCTGCTGGGATACGGGCCGGTCGACGTCGAAGAGTTGCTGTTGCACCTCCGCCGCGAAGGCGGCGTTCTGGATGACCACGCCGAATTCGAACAGCTGATCGGCAGAGCTCTTGGCGAAGTTGTAGCTGCCGACGATCGACGTGAGGTTGTCCGCCGTGGCGACCTTCACGTGGAGCATGTGGTTGTTGTAGGCGTAGATCTGCACGCCGGCGGCGCGCAGCGAATCCCAGCGCGCCTTCATCAGTTCGCGGGCCGGCGCGAGATCGAGGTGCTTGTCGGGGACGATCAACTCCACCGGCACCTGACGTATCTGTGCGGCGTGGGCGATGAAGATCGCGATCAGATCGTCGGTGACGTACGGGTTCTCGATGCGGATCTGCTGGGTGGCGTTGCGGAACAGTCGCAGGTACTCCGCGGCGATGTCACGCTCGAGGCCGGGAATGTTGGCGACGACCTTGACCGAGACGTTCCCCCGGTTCTGCGGCGCGGGAAAGTAGTCGAGCGACGTGCGCGAGAGATACTCGCCCGCGCACACCGCCCACCTTTCGGCGAAGCACCGCTGCGCGTCGCGCACCACGGGCCCCTCGATCCGGACGAACGCGTCGTGCCACTTGTCCCACTTTTCAGTGGTGGCGGGATCGGCTATCTCCTCATCGATGTCGCGCGCGGGATCGATGGGATCCTGGTACAGGTAATACCGCTGGCCGTTGGCGCCGCCGCAATAGGCAATCGTGCCGTCGATGATGATCAGCTTGGTATGGTCTCGACACCCTCCGAGCAGGAACGGTGAGGCCAATCCGGCAGACCCGAAGTCGCGAGCGGACTTGAACACCTCCTGCAGCGCCCGAGGAATCCCGCCAAGGATCTCCGCTTCGGTGCGGATGCGGAGCGCGGTCATGGCGTAGAGACCGCCATAGCGGGTGGCAATCGCCCGGGCCGCGACTTTCTGCACCTCGAGCCGCTCGCGGTACTCGGGATCGGTCACGGTGGTCAGATTGTCGAGCGGCGGAACCAGCAGGCCGGACGTGGCGATTTTGACTCCGGCGGCCGTCAGGGCATTCATCCCGTCCAGGAACTCACCTGGCGCGATCCCCTGCCCCAACGGCTCGGGCATGGCGGTCGCCACCTGGTCGAAGAGCAGGCGGACCTCGACCCCACGGGCGGCGCACGCTTGCAGCGCGGTCGACACGTCGGACACGGTGGCAAAGAAGAACCAATTGAGGTGCACGTGGTGCTGCGCGGCGGCGAGCGCGGGCAGCAGGCTCGCCAGGATCTTGTCGCCGTCCACCAGCAACTCCACCCGGTTGCCGGGCACGAACGCCGGCATCGTCCGGCGGATCGTCGGCGCTGTCACCGTCGATCCGGGCTGGCCGACCAGCGCGGCGGTGAAGTACAGCGGCGGAAACAACAGATCGTCGGTAATCGGCGTTGCGAGAAACGAGGCGTTGGTCTGATACGCGAGCGTTCTGCCGGCGTCGCAGCAGGCGTTGAAGTGGCTGTAGTAACCGGTGAAGATTTCCAGCACCTTCCACTGGTAGTTCAAGGTGACGCTGGCGCGAGCGGAAATCGGCGTGGATCCCACGGCGCCGATCACCGCGATCCGCGTCGCCAGCGGCGGCGACAGCGCGGTCTTGAACAGCTTGAACACGACGACGCCGCCCGGGACATCCGAGACGTCCACCACCATCTCGGCGGTGCGACCGAACACGAAGTTCGTGACTGACTGACCGTCAATCAGCCAGCGAGGATTGCTGAGGGGCATCGGTGGCGGCGTCTGTTGAGCGAGTCCCGCTGACCATATCCGCCGCGTTGACGCGCGTCAATGACATCGCGGAGTTCGCGCGTGGGGTAACGCATACCCGTCGCCGCGCTCGACGCCGGCCGCTCACGAAACGTCGTGCGACACGTGATCCGCAGACGCGCGCGGACGCGGGTTCATCAGCCGCCGGTAATGAGCGGCGTGCGCCGGGAGAACTCGGGCTTCTCGAGCTCGCTGACGATGTAAGCGGCGACGGCTTCCCGCGGGATGCTCGCCGTCGCCGTGAAGCGGTCGGTGATGCGTGCGGGTGCGCCGGGCGTGCGATTGGTCAGCGTCGTGGGACGCACCGCCATCCAGTCCAGACCGCTGGGCCGGAGGATGTCCTCCACACGCTCGAGGTCGGCATACGCGACGCCGACGTTGCTCGTCGCCAGCAGAATGCGCATCATGACGTTGAGCGCCGGTCGCGAGTCGGCGACTCCTGCCGCGCTGATCACGGCGATGCGCCGGACGCCGCCGCGCGTCATCGCCCGCACCATGTTTGCCGTCGCGCGCGAGATGAAGTCGTCGGGAGAATGGCGCCTGGCCCAGGGATGGGTGTAGCGGATGCCCAGCGCGCTCACGACCACGTCGTGTCCGGGGACCGCTCGGGCCACGAACTCGGGATCGAGGACGTCCCCCTTCACGACCTGCACCCCTGCCGGCGGGGTGTAGGACGTTTCGGGACGGACGATCGCCGTCACCGCATGCCCCCGGGATGCGGCGAGCCGCGCGATGTGCGATCCGGTCCGTCCCGACGCGCCGAACAGGATCAGTTTCATCGCCCGTCCTTCGCCGCGCATTCTGACACAAACCGCCGCGGGCGCACCTTGACGTCCGTCTCGGCGGCATGGTCTGATTCCGTGTGCGTCAACCCGCTGCGGAGATCGCCCGGGCGTTGGCCGCGATTCCCTCCCCGGTCCGCGCCGACCTGCAGGCGGTCGACGCGCGATGCACGGCGTACCTTCACGCGCACGGTCCGGTGCCCTCGCCGTTCGTCCGCCACCTCGATCGCAGTCCCAGCCGCGGACTCCGCTCGGCGCTGCTGCTGCTCTCGGCGCGTTCCTGCGGATATCACGGGGACCTCGCGATCCAGTACGCCGCCGCCGTCGAGCTGATCCATCGCGCCACGCTCCTGCACCGTGCGTTCACCTCGGCGGACGCCCCGGTGCACGCCGACACCGTGGCGCAGCGCGACCTCGCCGTGCTGCTCGGTGACTTCTTGTACGTCACCGCGATGCGGCTCGCGCTGGCACCGGATCGGCGGGACATCGTCCTGCTGATCTGCGAAGCCACGATCGGCACGTTCGAAGGCGGGTTGTACCAGTTGGCGACGACCCCGGGCAGCGCCGCCGACGACTCGGAATACCTCGAACTGATTACCCGCCAGACCGCGCCGCTGTTCGCGGTGTCAGCGGAGATCGGGGCGCGGCTCGGGAATGCCGGCGCCGCGGCCGAGCGGGCGTTCGCACGCTACGGGTTCGGCTTCGGCATGGCGTTTCATCTCCTCGATCACCGCGCCATCGCCGATGCACCGGCGCGGGCGCGGCAGCACGCCGCCGAGGCGCGGCGCGCCATCGACTCCGTAGACGCGTCCGAAGAACGCGACGTCCTCGTCGCCCTACTCGACGCCCTCGATCCGCCGCCGCCCCGGCACGCTCCGGCGATGCCGCGGCTCGGCACGTCTCGCGTGTGACCCGCGGACGCGGCTAGGGCCGGCGCACGACGATCACACGCGGCCGGCGGCGGACAACGGGCACTGGCCGCGGCGCGATCGCGATCGACGTTTCGAGCGCACGCAGCCACCGCTCGACGATCGCCGCTTCGTCGTTCAACGCCGGATGCGACTGCATCGTCAAGGCGAGGCGGCCGCCGGTGATGACCGCGCCCAGGGCGAGCGGCTGAAAGCGGGTCGCCGGCGGGCAGAACAGCCAGGCGCCTGACGGAACGGTCTGAGGAAGGTGCCAGGCGCCGAGATTCGAAACGGTACCGAGTGCGCGCCATCGCCGCGCTCCGGCCGCAAGCGCATCCTGCAGCAGACGCGTGCCGGCGCTGCGCCCCGCCGCGAGGGCGTACCACGATCCGACGTCTATCCCCCGCCGCAGATCGTGGCGCACCCGCTGGTGCACGTCACGCGGGCGATCGTCGTCGCGCACCGGCACGATGAGAAACCCGAGATGATTCGCCGTGTCTCGGCGCAGGCGGACCGCACCGCGCATGTTCACCGGGACCATCCATGCGGATCCGCGATCGGAGTCGAGCTCGTCGCGGATCGCGTGGTGCAGACACCACAGCAGCCAGCTGTTCAGACTCACGCCGCACGTGTCGGCCCGGCGCAGGACCTCCGACGTCGCGGACTCGGAAAGTATGGTCCACGCCACGGCCACCGGGCGTGAACGCGACGGCTGGCGCGGGCGCCAGTCGTCATCGAACATGTCCCACCGCGCCGGGCGCCGCCGCCGCTGTCCGAGGAATGCGCGGAACGATCGCAGGACGGGCGCGGGTGGGCGCCGGCGCGTGACTGGCGGCGTCACGTCCACCCCGGCGTCGCGCAACAGGTGCAGCAAACCGCCCATGCCGTCGAAGCGGTCGTGGGGCAGGAACGTCCATGACGGCGTCGCCGATCCGTCGGGAATGAATCCGTAGCGGATGTCGACCGACTCCCCTTCCGCCCGCAGCGCCGCGAACCAACGCCCTGCCCGATCGGTCATGGTGTCTCAGCGCGCCGGGTAGGTCGAGAGCGCGGTGATCTTCTGCGACAGCCGCCGGAACGCGACGAACGCCATCACGAGGCCGACCAGCAGCAGCAGCCGCCAGGTCCCCTGCATCCGTCCGAAGGTCGCGGCCATGATCGCGTCGACCACCCCGGTCGCGCGGTTCGGATAGACATCCTGCACGAACGACAACAGCACGACGACCGCCGCGGCCAGCGACAGCCGCGACAGCAGGACGACGCCGGTGGACAGCACGAGCCCGGCGACAGTCACGTTCGAATCGAACGTCGTCAGCTGATTCCGCAGCCGCTCGCTTTCATAGAACGTGTTCTCGGCGAGGTTCGCGGCGACGTCGAGGATGCTGACCAGGCCGACCACGCGATCGAGCATGGCGGGCCCGCTGGCCGCGCGGTGCAGTTCACGACGGCGGGCCGCGCGCTCGTAACGCCGGATCATCTCGTGGTAGTTGATCCGCGGCAGCAGGTACGCCAGTGACGCGTCCATCGTCACCTCGGCGCGGTTCACCTGCATGAACTCCCAGCCGAGCCCGATCCGGTGCTGCCGGTAGACATTCGCGATGCCCTGCATCGCATAGGTGAGCGACCGTTCGTGGTAGCTGAGGCGTTCGACCGCGACGCGGACCTCCCACTGGCGCAGGGTTCGAACGATGTCGGCCTTGACGTCCTGGACGCGCACCGGGCGCAGCGGCGGACCGAGCAGCAGGAAGACTTCCGCCGCCTTGGTGTAGTCCCCCTGGCCCATCGCCTGAAAGATCACGTAGTACTTCTTCAGCTTGCTGCGATCGATCGAGCCGATGGATCCGAAGTCGATGAGCGCCAGCCGGCTGTCGCGCAACAGGACGATGTTCCCGGGATGCAGATCGCAGTGGAAGAGGTTGTCTTCGAAGACCTGCCGCGTGTGCGTCTCGTACAGCCGGCGTCCCACCAGCCCGGCCTTGATCCGGTTCTCGGCCATCCAGGCGCGCAGCCGCGGCGGATCCGTCTCGGCGGCGCGGATGAACTCGGTCATGAAGACGCCGCGAATGAACTCCATCACCAGCACGCGGCGCGAGCTCTCCCGGCGGAACACCTTCGGCGCGTAGACGTCGTGCCCCTTGAGGACGACACGCATGCGCCTGATGAACGAGGCCTCGACGCGGTAGTCGGTCTCGTTCCGCATGATGTTGTCGAGTTCCCACACCATCTCGAGCCAGCGGGCGTGCGGCAGGATCGAGCACCGCTCCAGCAGCCGCGCACAGCGCCGGATGAAGCGCAGGTCCCGGTGCATCACCAGTTCGACGTACGGGCGCTGGACCTTGACGGCGACGTCGACGCCGTTGCGGCGAAGCCGCGCCCGGTGCACCTGGCCGATGGACGCCGCGGCGATGGGGACGGGATCGAAGCGCGAGTAGAGATGCTCGAGCGGCGCGCCGGATTCGGCCTCGATGATCGCGCGGACGTGCGACGCGGGAAACCCGAAGGCGCTGTCCTGCAGGAAGGAGAGTTCGGTGCAGAACGCCTCGGGGAACAGGTCGCGGCGCATCGCCAGCAGCTGGCCGGCCTTGATCCAGAGTCCGCCCAGCCGTTCGAGCGTCACCCGCACGGCCACGGCGACGTCCGAGGTGTGATCGCGGCCGCTCGCGCGCCGGCGCAGCAGCGCCAGCAGCCAGACGAACGCGACGCGCACGGCGGAGAACGCGATCTGGCCGCCGCGAAGCGGCCGGGGGCGCCGCGCCGCTACGATCCGGACGGGCGCCCGCTCCTCACCGTCGAAGAGGGGCGTCGGGATCGAGTTCTTCGGCTGCACCCGTCAGCAACGGCTCGGCCAGTCGAACTGGAACTCGCTCCGGCTGCGCCGCTGACGAACGACGACGACCACGAGCTGCGCGTCCGCCTTGACGGCGCCCTCGCGGCGCAATCCGTCGAGCACGTCGTTCACTTCCGCGTACAGTTTGCCTTCGCCCTCGCGAAGCCGCTTGATGGCGCGGCGGCCGCGCTTGCCGAGGTCGACGACGATAGGAGCGGCACCGTGAGTCTCAGTTGTCCGCGCGCCCGATGGGTATTCCGTGCTCATATCGTCCACCTCTACCTCCTGCTCCGGTAGCGCCTGACGGACCGCGGAGCCCAGAAACGCCTGAAGCCTTCGCGTGCCGCGACGTAGAGATTGCTTGGAATGTCGACGAACCAGCCCTCGCGCAGTTCGTCGCTCGATCGATCGTGGCGACGGAGGTACACATCCGTTGACTCGCGCACGGCGTCGGCGAACTGGCGGCTCACCGTGTCGAACGGACACCAGCCATAGTCCAGGTCGTCGTCGCGCCGGCCGCGGCGACGGCGGCGTTTGGTGGACACGCGTACGACCGTAGGCGCGCCGGGACGTGCCGGCGGAACGACGCGCACGACCCTGGTGACCGATGACGGGTCGGCGTAGATCACACGGACTCTTGCCATATGCCCCTTCCGCGCGCGGTCGTGCCGCGAATCCGGGTGGCCGCAGGGGCGCCATCATACCTCATTCGCGCGAGTGTGTACGTCGCGTGTCGTGTTCGGTTCGCTGATGCGGATCGTTTGTGTTGACCAGACGTATCAGGTCTGCTACGAATGTGCGCCTCAGACTGCGTCAAGGAGTTCACCAGCAGATGCCGGTTCAGCACGTCGCAGAAACGTTGAGTGACGCGTTCGTGCCGCCGCGGATTGAGGCGCCGGCGCGCGGACGCGGGCGCGGCGTTGTCGCGGGCGCCGCCTACGGTCTTCTCACTCACGCCGTGTTTCACTCCTTCTCCAGCGGACCCGGAACCATGTCGGCCGCGCTGCTGCTGGTCACACCGTTCAGCATCGGCGCGCTCGCCGCGCTGCCGCCGCCGCGCGGATCCGCGCTGTGGCGATCCGCCGTGGTGAGCGTCTGCACCTGCGTCGGCGTCGCCGGTCTGCTGGCGGCGCTCGGCATGGAGCCTCTGCTCTATGTCGTGATGGCGCTGCCGGCGCTGGTCACCTGCGCGGCGTTCGGCGGCGCCGCCGCGTTCGCGCTGAGGCGCGCCGGCCGGCGAGTCGCGGCGACCGCGGCCGTGGCGCTGGCGCTCGCGCCGTTCGCGGTCGGCGCGGCCGAGACGCTGGTGCCGACCGCCACCGCGATTCGCCACGTGCAGACCGAGGTCTCGATCCAGGCGGACAAGGCGGTGATCTGGCGCAACATCACCCGCGTCTCCGAGATTCAGCCGTTCGAGCAGCGCTTCAGTGCGTTTCACGCGCTCGGCCTGCCGCGGCCGCGCCAGGCGATGCTGTCGCACGACGGCGTCGGCGCCATTCGCGACGCGACGTTCGCCGGCGGGCTCAGCTTCGTCGAGACGGTGATCGGGTGGCGTCCGGAACAGGAGCTGCGCTTCACGATTGCGGTGGATCGCACGCGTCCGGTCCCGGCGGTCATCGACGCCATCGACGGCGTGATCTTCACGGTCACCGAAGGGCGATACCGGATCGAGCCCTCGAGCGACGGGCGCTGGCGGCTGCGGCTCGACAGCACGCAGCGGTTGAGCACGCGGTTCAACTGGTACGCGAGCTTCTGGACCGACCGCGTCATGGCCCACCTGCAGAACTACATCCTGCGGATCATCCGCGAGCGCTGCGAACGCGTCGCGGGGTAATGGAGAGGCATCGTGCCACAGCCGCCGCAGCCGCCGTACCCGGCGCTCCTGCCGTTCCAGGTCTTCGACTATCCCATCGCGCACTTGATGCGGGAGAAGGGTCCGGTCCCCGCCGACGCCTGGCCGCCGCGCGCCGATCCGAAGGTCGCGGCGTGGCGTGACGCGACCTCCCATCTGCCCGACGGGGGCAACCTCATCTATGTACACGTCCCCTTCTGTCCGTTCTTCTGCCACTTCTGTTTTCTCTACAAGTCGAAGGCGGCGTCGGACCGCGGCCCGGCGCGGCGGGAGGAGTTCGTCCAGGCGCTGCTGCGTCACATTGCGATGCTGGCGCGGCGGCATCGCTACGACGGCCCGCCGTTCACGACGATCTATTTCGGCGGCGGCACGCCGACCGAACTGACGCCGTCGCAACTCAAGCGCATTCTCGCCGCGCTCGGATCCGCGTTTCCGATTGCCGGGGATGCCGAGGTGACGCTCGAATCGGTGTCGTCGCACCTGCTCGACGACCGGCTCGATGCCTGCCTGGAGGCCGGCTTCACTCGCGTCTCGTTCGGCGTGCAGACGCTCGACCCGGCCGTGCGCCGACGCATCGGGCGGGGCGAATCGATCGAATCGTACGAACGGCTCGCCGAGCGCCTCCGCGGCCGGAACGTGCCGTTCAACGTCGATCTCATGATTGGCCTGCCGGGACAGACGGTGGAGAGTTTCGCCGCCGACGTGCGGCGCACCTCCGCGTGGGGCACCGGCAGCGTCGACATCTATACCTACTGGATGGTGCCGGGCAGCCGGATGTACGACGGCGTGCTGTCGCAGCACATCGACGATCCCGCCGACAGCGACCGCCGGCTCGCGTTCCGGGTCGCGGCCAAGCGGCTCATGAAGGAGATGGGCTTCCGGCCGGTGGCCACCGAAGCCTACGTGCGCAGCGATACGAACAGGTTCATGCAGAGCACGTTCGGCGGCGGCGGCAACGCGCAGGCGACGTCGCTCGCCTTCGGTCCGTCGGCGTTCGGCTTCATCAACGGCACGCTGCACCGCGACGTCCCGGATCTCCACGAATATCTCCGGCTGATCGATCGCGGCTATTTCCCGTTTCAATGCCGCCAGACGCTCGACCTGCCGACGGCGCGCCGGCGCGCGGTGCTGATGGGCATTCAGCGGCTCACCGTCCCGCGGGTGATCATGGACGCGCAGGCGCCCTGGCGGCGGCTCGCCGACCGCTGGGTCGAACATGGACTCGTCGTCGCCCGCCCTGAATCGTACGACCTGACCGACTGGGGCGCGACCTGGTTCAATCTCATGCAGCTCGAGGTCGTCCCGATGCGCGAGCGGCTCGGCATGGCGGGCATGATGGGATCGCCGTCGCAGCAGCTGGCCCGGCTCGCCGGCGCCGAGACGGGAGGCGACGTGATGATGCGCGAGTTCACCCGCACCGTCAGCGGGCGTCCCGGACTCGAGGGGCGGCTGCGGCTGACCGCCTACAAGAACTATCTCCGCCTTCGTCGCGTGGTCGACGATCGCGCATTCAATTTCGCGGGGGCGGTCGACGGTCCAGGCACGAAGCCGGAGAGGCCGGCCTGACCTGAGTCTGAGCGCACGCGCATGGACGCGAGTCGTACGACTGAGCCGATGGAAGTCCACGTTCACCTCGAGGCAGGCGTTTTCCCGGTTCGTGCGGAGTCGCTCGCGCGCGGTGCCGAGGCCGCCGGCCTGGTTCGCGCGCCGCTTCTCCGTCGCCCGGACGGCGCACGAGGGCTGGCCGGTGTACTCGATTGCGCCGCGCGGCGCGAACGCGGACGGCCGCGTGCTCTACTTCCACGGCGGCGCCTACGTCGCCGGGATGAGCCTGCTCCACTGGATGCTCGTGTCGTGGCTCGTTCGGAAGCGCCGGCAGATCGTGATCGTGCCGATGTACAGGCCCGCGCCCGCGGAAACGGCGCGCACGACGGTGCCTCGCGCGCTGCGGTTGTACCGGAGACTCCGCGCCGATCCTCGTCCGCTGACCGTGATCGGCGATTCCGCGGGGGCCGGACTCGCACTGGCGATGGCGCAGCTGGCGCGCGACGAGGGCGTCCCGCAACCGGGGGCGCTCGTGCTCGTCTCACCGTGGGTCGACGCGACGGTGAGCGCGCCGCAGGTGCAGAAACGCGCCGCCGGCGATGCGTTCCTGGCGGCGCCGGGTCTCGACGAAGCGGCCCGGATCTATGCCGGCGACCTGGATCGAAACGACTTCCGCGTCAGTCCGCTGTTCGGGTCGCTCGCGGATCTGGCCCCGATCACCATCGTCACCGGGACGAAGGACATGTTGAACACCGACGCCCACCGGCTGCGTGACCGGGCCCTGGCCGTCGGCACGCCAGTGACGCTGCACGAGTATCGCGACATGATGCACGTGTTCCCGCTGTTTCCGATCCCCGAAGCGCGCCGCGCCCGGACCGACATCGCGCGCGCGCTCGCCCGCTGACGGCCCGCTGCCATGGCGCGAGACAAGCAGCACTACGTCGTGCAGTCGTACAACAAGGCCTTCGGGCAGTACAACCCGAGCGACTGGGATCACCATCGCGGGTTCGCCTACAACCAGCCGCGCATCCTGAAGCTCTACGACTACTATCGCGACACCTATCTGGCGAAACCCGACCGGTTCCTCTGGGCGGGGCTCGGCCGGATGGCGGGCGGCGCCGTGGTCGGCGGCCTGCGCGTCTTCGTGACCGCGGGAGAGACGATCTTCTCGCAGACGATGGTGAAGATCGGCCGCGAGATCTTCGAAGACCTCGCCTGGCAGCACGAGGCGGTCCTCGACGACGAGGCCAACGCCTTGACGCTCGCGGCGGCCCACGACAACGTGCAGCGGGCGCGCCACAGCTATCACGCCGCCTGGAGTCACATCCTGTCGAACGATCCCACGCGGATCGCCAAGGGCAACAAAATGCTGCTCGAGATCGAGCAGTTCACGATCATCCAGCCGTATTACGATGCCCTCGGGCGAACCAGCGAAGCCGGGCTCCTCGGCCCGATGCGGTCGATGAGCGCCTTCACCAACAGCATCCATCCGTACCATCGGGATTTCAGGTTCTTCAGCAAGACCGGGGACATCGCCGTCTTCGCCGACCGCTGGGCCTGGATCACCGAGACCGGCGGCATGTGGGAGAAGTGGGGAGAGACCCGCGGGACGCTGGCGCAACCCATCGCCATGTCGCAGGCGGAACGGACGCGCCTCGTGTCGCTCACGATGGACAAGATCCTGCGACGCGAGTTCGCGCCGATCGATGAATCCCTGCGGCCGCCGGGCGCGTTCGACATCTGACCGGGACCGCCATGGCCGTCACTCGCGCCCGCGTGCTGGAACTGCTCGACAGCGAAGAACCCGATTACCGCGCCGCCGCGGCGGAAGTCGGCGGCGACGGCTGGGACGTGCTCGAGGCGATGGTCGAAGAGGCCGACGTGTCGGTCGCGGCGCGCGCCGCGTCGCTCGTGGCGATTCTGGCGCAGGACGCCGCGCTGGCGAGCCAGGCGGTCACCGCGATCGGCAAGGCGGCGGCGCATCCCGATCCGAACGTCCGCGCCGCCGCGGCGGTGGGCGCCACCCGCGCCGGACCCGACGCCGACGACATCGTCGACGCGCTCCTCGACGATGCCGACGCCGGCGTGCGCCGGCTGGCGTTCCGCGGCCTGGCCACGCCGCTGCCGCCGGAGATCGCCGCGTCGGTGCAGGGGCTCGCCGTCGATGTCGACATCAGCGTGCAGAGCGCGGCCGCGGCGCTGGCGGCGCACATTCCCGATCCGGACCTGCCCAATGAGCTGCTCGCCGGCGCCATCGAGTACGCGCTGGCGCGGCTCAACGAACTCCGCGCGGCGGTACTGCTCACCGTCCCGAGTTTCGCGGCCGCCGTCGGCGTGCCGGCGTTTCCCGACGCCGGCGGGACCGTCGCGGCGCTGCTGGCGGCGGCGCGCGCGGCCCTCGACCTCGTGCCCTCGCGCCTGGCGATGAAGGATTTCACCGGCGCCGCGATCCATCTCGGGCTGGCGCTGAAGGCGATCGCCGACGCGACGATCGCGGTCGGCGGCCTGTCGCTGACGCAGTTGCTCGACGCCAAGATCAACTGGGCCGCGGTGCTCCCCTCGGGACTGATCAAGCAGCTCGGCCTGCCGTCCGTGCCGGGACTGACGCTGCAGGGTCCGGTCCTGTCGTACTCGCTGGGCGCCGCCGGACGCGTGCTGATCCCCTCACCGCTCAAGCTGGCGTTCGATCGCGCCGATCTGCGCGCGCAGCTGCGGCTCGACGGCAGTGCGCCGCCGCTCTCGGTGGCACTGGCGATGACCGGCATCGAAGTGGGGCTGGGCGGCCCGCCGCTCAACACGCTGCTGGGAAACGATCGGGGATCGGTGCACGCGGACGTCGCGTTCGGCGTCGACACGGCGCGCGGCCTGACGATCGGCGGCGGCTCCGGCGCGCGGGTGACGCTGCCGGCGCGGCCGAAAGCGGGGCCGTTCGACGTCCGTGAGATCACGCTCGAACTGCCGCAGGGTCTCGCCGGCACGTTCGACGTCGGCGCCGCGGTGACCTGCGACCTCGGCGGCGTGATCACCGCGACGGTGGACGGCGCCGGCCTGCACGTGCACGTCGACCCGGCGCGAGCCCTCGCGGGCAGCAATCCGCTCTCCGTCTCGCTGAAGCCGCCGACCGGCATCGGCGTGGTGCTCGACACCGGCCTGGTGCGCGGCGGCGGCTTCCTCGGCATCCGCCCGGGCGGCTATGGCGGCGCCCTGCAGCTGCGCCTCGGGCCGGTGGAGGTCAAGGCGGTCGGCCTGCTGACGCTCGACCCCAGCTTCGCGCTCGTCGTCGTCATGTCGATCGCGTTCCTGCCGCCGATCGATCTCACGTTCGGCTTCACGCTGAACGCCGTCGGCGGCATCGTCGGGATCGAGCATCGCCTCGATACCGATGCGCTCCGGGCGAGGCTTCCCACCGGCGCGCTCGATCACCTCATGTTCCCCGAGGATCCGGTCGCGGCCGCACCGACGATCCTGTCCACGCTCGAGCAGGTCTTTCCGGTCGAGCGCGGCGCCATCGTCATCGGTCCGATGATCGAGATCGGCTGGGGGCGTCCGGTCAGCTTCCTGACCGCTCAGCTCGGCATCATTCTCTCGCTGCCCGATCCGCGCATCGTGATCATCGGGCGCGTGCGCATTGCGCTGCCGGCGCCTCAGCTGCCCATCGTGGACCTGCGCGCCACGATCTACGGCGAGATCACACCGGATCACCTGGTGATTCTCGCGTCGCTGAACGGGTCGCGCATCGCGACGTTCACGGTCGGCGGCGACATCGGCTTCCTGCTGCGGTGGGGGGGCAGTCCGGAGATCGCGATTTCCGCCGGCGGCTTCCACCCCCGCTACGATCCGCCGCGCGAACTTGCCGGGATGCAGCGGCTCGGGATGAATCTGTCGCCGCCGGCGATCCTCGCGCTGCGGGCGGAATGCTACTTCGCGGTCACGTCGAACAGCGTGCAGCTCGGCGCGCGAGTGGAGATGTCCGCCGACCTCGGGGTCGCCGACATCAGCGGCTACTTCCTGTTCGACGCACTGGTCGTGTTCGCACCGCAGTTCATGTTCGTGATCGAAGCGGGGGTGGGGCTGACGGTGCGGGCCCTCGGCGAGACGCTGGTCGGCGTCCATTTGCAGCTGCACCTCTCCGGCCCGGCGCCGTGGCGCGCGCACGGCAGCGCGGAGGTCGAGATCTTCATCGTCACGGTCTCGATCGACGTCGGGCCGTTCACGTGGGGCGATGCGGAGAATCCTCCGCCGGCCCCCGCCGATCCACGGCAGCTCGTCTACGCGGCGCTGCACCACAACCCCGGTGCGTGGCAGGCGCTGGTGCCATCAGACGCCGATCGCGTCGTCCGTGTGCATGCGCAGGCGCCGGACGACATCGGCGTCACGGTGCACCCATTGGGCGTGTTCGACGTCCGGCAGCATGCGATTCCGCTCGAGACGGTGATCGCCCGCGTCGGCGCGAACCCGGTGCCCGAGGGCCTGCGCCGGGTCCACTTCGGCGTCCCGCTCGTCAACGGCGTGCCGGCAGGTGCGTTGAGCGAAGTCACCGATCTGTTCTCCGCCGGCAACTACCTGGATCTCACCGACGACCAGAAGCTGTCGCGCCCGTCGTTCGAGCCCCTGCCCGCGGGCGCGCGCATCCGGTCCGCGGGAGAGACGGCCCCATTCGCCGCGTCGCGTCAAGCCAACCTGCGGTACGAGACGTTCGTCTGCGATCTGGAGGGAGGCGCGGGTCCGCGCAGCCAGCCGGCGGAAGACACGCTGATGGCGAGCAGCGTCGTCGCCGTGCTCGCCGCCGGCGCGGCCGGACGCACGGAGCTGCGATCGCGTCGGCGGTATGCCGCCGACCCGGATCCGATCGCCCTGGCGGATCCCGGTGAGGTGCGCGTCCTTTCGAAGGTCACCGTCACCGCCGTCGACGCCCTCGTCTCCACCTACACGCATGCCGCCGAACGTCCGCTGGCCGGCGACGTGCAGCTTGCACGGCTGGGAGTGGCCTGATGGCAGACACACTGCGATCGCTCGCCGGCGACACGGTCTTCAGGCAGCGGGACGTGCTCGACGCGATCCACGCCGCGGTCCCTCCCGAGGAGGTGATTCTCAAGCGCTACGTGTTCCTGCCGTACGCGCGCACCGGCATCGCCGCGGCGCTGAACGCGCCCTTCGCGTGGACGCTGCCGGTCCGCGCCTCCATCGCGATGCGCGTGCCGGTCGTCGACGATCGCGGCCCCCTGGACGCGGAGATGAGCGTGCGCGTCTACGGACCGGCCGACGTCAGCGAAATCGATCCGCGCCAGGTCATTCGCACGCTGCCGAAAGCGGACACGGCCAACGCCGAGATCGACGATCTCGTGCACGTCGAATTCGATCGCCCCGACCTGCCCTGGCTGTTCACGCCTGCCGGGCCGGACGCGCAGGGACGGCTGGTTCCGTGGATCACGCTGATCGTCGCCGAACGCCGCCATCTCGACTGGGGCGAGCGTCGCGGCGCGGTGCGGCATGCCCGGATCCGGCGCGATCAACTCCAGCCGCTCGGGGATGCGTGGGCGTGGGCGCACGCCCAGGTCATCGGCGCCAAGGGCGCCACGGCAGAGGCGTCCCCCACGCTCGAGCAGCGGCTCGGCGACAACAACGCACCGCAGAATCTCAGCCGCCTGGTCTGTCCGCGGCGCCTCGCGCCCCACACGTCGTACGTCGCCTGCGTGGTGCCGACATTCCTGGCGGGCGCGCAGGCCGGCCTCGGGATCAGACCGGGAACGACGCTGGCGCCCGCGTGGGGAACGCACACCGACTTCTCGGGCGGCGATCCGTTCGACATGATTGCGCTGCCGGTCTACTACTCGTGGAGCTTCGGCACCGGCGAAGAAGGCAATTTCGAGAGTCTGGCACGCAAGCTCCGGCCGGCCGTCGCGCCTCCCGGCGTCGGCCGCCGCCGCGTCGACACGACGCACGCCTGGCGCGGCCTGGCGCTCGATGACGGCGATCCCGGCGCGGAAATGGTCGTCACCGGACCGGTGGTGTCGCCGCAGCCGCCCGACAACGGCCCGCCGGAGTCGTGGCCCACGGAAGCGGAACAACACTGGGACGACGATGTCACGGAGGCGCTGGCGGAACAGATCAACCGCCCCGACGAGCACGCCCACGCCCCGGCACCGGGTCCTCCGGAGGTCGGGCCGCCGTTGTACGGCGGCACGCATGCGCGTCAGCCGCGGATCGCAATGCAGGAGCCGGAGCTGTCGGCGCAGCCGCCCTGGCTCCGTCAGTTGAATCTCGATCCACGCGATCGCATCGTCGCCGGCCTCGGCACGCGGGTCGTGCAGCAGGAGCAGGAAGCTCTGATGCTCGGCGCATGGAATCAGCTCCCCGGCCTCGAGGCGACGAACCGCGCGCTGCGGCTCGCGCAGCTGGCGCGGTACGTGAACGCGTCGCTGCACCGCCGCCATCTGAAGCGCTTCACCGATGCCGCGCTGGTGTCGGTGACCGGCCGGGTCCACGCGAAAGTGATCGACACGGCGGCGCGCAGCGTCTGGGCCTCGGTGGAGCGATCGAGCCTGCCGCTGTCGGTCACGACCGGCGCGTTCCGGCGGCTCACGCGGGTCCGGGGGCCGATCGTGAGCGCGGCGGTTCGCGCCGGCGCGCACGCGCGCAACGTGGATCCCCTCACGGTACTCGGCGATCGCTTCACCAAGAGCTGGGTGCTCACTTATCGCGCGCCCGACGGCATCCACGGATTGAGCAGCGCCGCCGCCGGCTCGATTACCGATGGTCTCGCGCAGACGCTCGTGCCGGGATCGGACCGCGACACCATCGTGGCGCAGTGGCGTGACGCGCTCGCGAAGCAGTCCGGTCCCGATCACCTCACACCGGCAGCGTTGTCGCGCGTCGAGGTCGAGGGCCGGTTGGATCTCGGATCCGCGCTGGTCGCCTCGCTGGCGGATCGGGTGGTCGGCACGTTGCCGAGCGAGCGCGAGATGCGCACCGATCCACAGGCGGCGCTGACCGGCGCCGCGCACCTCCCGCTGCTGCAGGTGCTCGTCGAAACGGCGCGCGCCGCAGGCGCCCGCGAACTGCCGGTTCTGCGCGCGGACGCCAGGCGGCTCCGCCTGACGCCGGTCGGACGGACCGACGACGAGGCCAGACGCGTGCTGGTGGCCGGCGAAGATCTGCTGGCCCTGGGCGAACAGGCGATTGCGCTCGCGCGCCAGCACGGCGTCGCGATTCCGTTCGACGACTTCAACTACGGCGCGGCGCGGCTGCGCGAGGTGATCGCGCCGACGCTGCAGCTCCACAGCCGGGTCGTGATGGGAGCGCTGGAATCGATCGGCGGAAAGGTCGTCGGCGCCGACGCCTTCGCCGATCCGGCGCGCGATCGCATTCACGCGCCGACGCTCGGCCTCACGGCCAAGCTCGATCCGGCGATGACCGTGCCGGCGCGCATCCGCGGCCGGCTGCTCGGCGGAACGGGACGAATGCCGGGGTGGCTGCGGACCGACTGGTTCGACGACGGCCGCATCGAGCCGGTGATGGCGCATCCGCGCTTTCGCGACGCGATGTACGAGCCGCTGCACCGGTACGACCCGGAATGGATGGTCCCCGGACTCGGCCTGATCGTGCGGCCCGACATGGCGACCCTGCTGCAGACGAACAATCGATTCGTCGAGGCCTACCTGATCGGTCTCAATCACGAAATGGCGCGGGAACTGCTCTGGCGCGAGTTCCCGACCGATCAACGCGGCACCTACTTCTCCTCCTTCTGGACCGGGACGCCGGAACTGGTGAGCGATCTGCACGAGGCGCCGTGGCGCACCGGCGGGCTCGGCTCGCACATCACCCTCGGCGACGGGCAGATCGTGTTCCTGGTCCGCGGCGATCTCGTGCGACGCTATCCCGGCGTCGTGGCGCACGCCGTGCCGGCACTGGGCCTCGACGCGCAGGGCGTCCCGTATTTCGCGGCAGGATCCCCGGTCCGCACGCTCTTCCATGTCCACCTGCCGCCCAACGTCCTGCTCGTCGGGTTCGCCATGACGCGGGCGCAGATCGACGACACGTGGTGGTTCACGTTGTCGGAGAACCCGACCGAGCCGCGGTTCGGGCTCGATCCGAGCCGCGACGATCCGAATCCCACCCGCGACAGTTTGATCTGGGCTGACTTCGGCGTGCAGCGCCCCGGCCAGTTCCTCGACGCCACGAGGAACACGGCGATCGCCTTCGATCAATCGCAGTGGGGCGCGTCCAGCGCGTCGGTCGCGTACCTGTTGTTCCAGTTGCCGGCCCGCGCCGCGTTCCTCGCGACGACGATGGTCGATCGGACGGTGCCGTGATGGCTGACTTCGAGGAGATCCGCCGGACGCTGGCGGAAGCGACGGCGGAAGCGGAACGGCTCCGGCGGCAGCTTGTCGATCGGAGCACGGCGGTCGCGGCGGAGCGGGCGCGGCTCGCGCGCCTGCAGGCTGAGGCGGATCGCGAGGCCGTCGACGCCGCGGCAGCGCGGATCGGTCAGATGGCCGATGAACGCGCGGCGCTGGCGCGGGCGCTCGGCGGATTGCACGATCGGGTACGCCGCGACCTCGATGGGCGCCTCGGCCGCGTCCTCGATCTCGAAGCGGACGTGCCGCTCGTTCTGCTGCCTGTCCGCGTCGAGGTGCGGTCGACCGCCGCTGGCGCGGCGCTCCGCGTGCGAATCTTTCACGACGCGCTGCACGTCGAGACGCTGGACGAAGGGATCAGCGAGGCGGAACGCAGCGCCGGCATCGCCTACTGGACGACGGTCTGGGCGAGCGGCGACACGGCAACGCCGTGGCCGGGACTGGTCGCGGCAACCGGCCGCCGCGCGGCGTGGGTGGCCGAAGCGCTGCGTCCCACGAATCTCGCCTCCGCCCCGTCCGCCGTACCGAATTTCCCCGCGACGGCGGCGCGGCGCAGCCGTCCGGCGGTCGCGCGCACGCTGCCCGATCGGTTCTTCGTTCGCGTCGAGCAGGACGGCGCGGCGCCGGTCACGCACAGTGGCAACGCCATTCCCGACGAACTGCCGGTCGGCCTCGCGGACCGCGACGAGTTCACGCGGCTCGAGCTGGCCGGCCGCGACCTGCCGCCGATCGACGAGTCGCTGCGGTGGATGATCGACTACGACACCGCCGTCGACGTCGGCATGGCGCTCACGGTGCCGCTCGCGCGTCCCGGGCAGCCGGTGCGGCGCCTGCTGGTCTACGGTGTGCGCGCCGCGGTGGACCGGACGGCCAGTGCCGCGCGACTGGAGCGGCTCATTCGCTCGCATCGCTTCACCGATGGCGCCGAGTTCCTCGCCCAGGGCACGCCGACCAACAACACCGACGCGGTGCGGACCGAGTGGAGCCTCCGCACACCGCCGGGGCCGCCGGCGATCTCGCCGCCGGTCGCCCTCGATGCGGGCGCGAACGCGGCCGTGACCGCCCGGGCGTTCGGGCTCGGACTGTCGGTGCTCGGCGCGCTGCCGGGCGCCGCCGATCGCCAGCAGGCGCGCGCCGCCGCGTTCAACACCGCCTTGTGGACCACGACCTGGGGCGACGCGATCGAGCACATCACGCCGGCAGGGCGCGCGAACGGCGACCAGCGGCTCGACAGTCCGTCGCTCGACGCGGTGCGCCGGCACTGGGTGGACTACGTCCGCGGACGCGGGCCCCTGCCCGTGCTCCGCCTCGGCCGGCAGCCCTACGGCCTGCTCCCAATCGTGGCGACGGACGCGTCGTGGCGGCCGCTCCGCGGCGGATTCGTCGAGAACCGCCTCGTCCCGTTCATCGATCAGCAGGTGCGGTGGATGTGGAACACGGCGCTCGCGAACGTGCGCAGCGTGATGACGGAGCCGCTCGACACGGCGCTGCCCGCTATCCTCGGGACCGATGCGGTGCTGCGCGGACTGCGCGTGCGGACGGCGCTTTCGCCGGAGCCGTTCGTGCAGGGGGCGATGGCGCTCACGCTGCCGGATCTCGGCGACACCAAGAGTCAACAACAGGTCACCAGCGCCGTGCTGATCCTGTCCGGCGTGTCTCCCGACGCAATCACCGAACACGAGCTGCTCGGCACCAAGACGCGATCGCTCGCGCTGCCGCTCGTCCACGAGTCGGACCCGGCCTTCGTCCGCGGATTGTTGCAGCCGGAGCCGCCGGCGGTGCCGGCGGAAAGCGTGCTGCAGGTCCTGCTGGCGCATGCCGCCGAAGTCGATCGGCACACGTCGGCCTCGATCGCGACGCTGCAGATGCATGGCGTGCTGCGCGAAGCGATCGCGTCGAACACCGTCGGCGTGGACGGCGATCTGACGACGCGGGCCTTCGACGCCGTGGTCGCGCAGCGCTCGGGCGGCGCCCTGGCGGCGTCGCGCGAGACGCTCGTTGCCGACGCGGCGGCACACGTGGCGGCGCGCGCCGGCCGGCTGGACACGCGAATCCTCGCCGACCGCCATCCGTTTCCGGCGATCGCGCCCGCGACGGTGGCGCAGCAGATCGGCGGACCGGAGCTGCGGGTGGAGCGATTGACCGGCGCGGACGGCATGCAGCTCATCGGCGAATTCTTCGCGCGCGCGAACTGGTCGGCGGCGGTGCGCACCGCGCTCGAGGACATCGCCCGGATCGAATCGCTGGACGAGCGCCGGCTGCTTCTCTGTGAAACGCTCGACTGCTGTTCGCACCGGCTCGACGCCTGGATCACGGCGACGGCGGCGCGCCGCTTGAGCGATGTGCGCGACGGCGCTCCGAGCGGCGCCTTCATCGGGGCCTACGGCTGGCTCGAGGGGATCGAGCTGCGCACGCCGGCCGCGGCCGGAACCGTGGACGGCACAGCCGTCCTGCACGACGGCAGCGACGGCGGCTACATCCATGCGCCGGGGCTCACGCACGCGGTCGCCGCCGGGATCCTGCGCAGCGGCCGTCTCACCCATCGCCGCGGCGACCCGAACAGCGAGGCGCTCGAGATCGATCTGTCGAGCGCGCGCGTGCGCGATGCGCTCGCGCTCCTCGACGGGATGCGGCGCGGGCAGCCGCTCGGCGCGCTGCTCGGCTATCGGCTCGAACGCCGGCTGCACGAGCGATCGGGCAACGGCGTCGAGCTGGATCGGTTCATCTACGTGCTGCGCGCGCTGGCCCCCCTGCGCGGCGGAAAGCTCTCCGATCCAGGTCAGGCCGTCGAAGAAAGTCTCGCCGCGTCCGACGTGGTCGACGGCCTGCGGCTCATGACCGTGCCGGTCGCGGACGTCAAGCAGAAGATGCAGGACGGTCCGGAGGACGCGGCCTACATTCCGGCCGGATCCTGGGTGCGAGCCACGGACGACGAAGTCAAGGCGGTCCTGGCGGCGATCGCCGAACTCGACGAAACGCACGACGCCGTCGCCGATCTGCTGCTCGCCGAATCGGTGTATCAGCTGGCGGCGGGAAATCCGGCGCGCGCCGCCGCGGCGCTCGACGTGCTGGGCGCGGGCGAAGCGACGCCGCCGGAGCCGGAGGTGATCCGCACGCCCCGATCGGGTGTCCCGATCCAGCACCGGCTGGCGATCCTCGTTCCCGATCCGGTTCCGCCGGCGCTGCCCGGCTGGAACGTCCACGCGCCGCGGGCGCAGGCGGAGCCGCGGCTCGAACGCTGGGCGCAGGGCGCGTTCGGCGCCGCGACGGCGATCGACGTCACCGCCGACGGCCGCGTCACGCTGGACGCCGCGGGGTTCTGCGCGCTCGACCTGTTGTACGACGCCGACGGCGACAGCGTTGCCCGGAGCACGCTCGCCTCGCGGCTTCGAACGATCGTGGAGGATGGCGAGGAGACATTCAGCACGCTCGCGCCCGTCTGGGAACTCGCCGGCCTGCTGCGGGCGATGGTGATCGCCGGGCACCCGCTCGACGTCGCGAGCGTCGGCCGGCCGGTCGAGGACGGCGCGATCGGACGAAGACCCGATACCGAGGAGCTGATCGCGCGCGCCGCCGCGGCGATCGAGGGACTGACCAACGCGATCGACGGCGGCGGCACGCTCGACCTCCTGGCGCCCTACGGCGTCCGCCGTGCACCGGGCGAGAAGACCCTGGCGGCGTCGGCGGCCGAGACCGCAGCGGCGCACGACGCGCTGGCCGCTGCCGCCGGCGAACGGATCGCGGAGGCCGAGAGCCTGCTGGCGCGCGCACGCGGGACGGGTGCCGACCAGGGCCGCGTCGAACTCGCCTCGCAGGCACTCGCCGTGGTGTTCGGCAGCAGCTTCGTCGTCGTACCGCGACTGCTGCCGCCGCCTGCCGGTGAGGCGGACCTGTGGACGGGCGCCGTCGGCGCCGGCGGTGTGAACCCGCCTGCGGGGGCGCACATCCGCCCGTGGCTCGCGCGCGCCGGCGCCCTGCGCGCCGCGGCCGCGGCATATGGCGAGACCGTGCTCGTCCGCGAAGCACGCGGCCGCCGTCCGCGCCTCCGGGTCATCCAGACGCCCGCCGGCGCGTACCCCGCGTGGGCGGCGCTTCCGTTCGATGGCGCCCCGCCGACGGTCCCGCTTGCCAGCATGGTGGCGGAAGTGACCGGTGCGGAGGCGGGTCAGCCGGTGCCTTCACTTGCCGGAGGCATCGCCGGGATCGTTCTGGACGACTGGGTCGAAGTCGTGCCGCGCCGGCTACCGCGCTGGGAAGACGGCGATCGTGACGCGGCGCCGACGTTTCACGACGTGACGTCCACCGGCATCGCGATCAACGCCAATGCGCCCGGCGCGCGTCCACCGCAGGCGATGCTGCTCGCGCTCAGCGCCGACGGCGCGCGATGGACGGGCGATCGGCTGGTCACGCTGCTCGACGAAGCGATCACGCTCGCCCGCATGCGGACGCTGACCCTGCAGGAGATTCCGTTCATCGGCCGCGTGCTGCCGGCGTTGTACTTCCGCGACTGGTCGCTGCAGGGGGAGCCGGTGATCGACTGGCTGCAGGTCGCGACCAAGTTCGATCTCAACGACACGATGAAGTTCCTGGCCGTCGAGGAGGACGGCTAGCGATGCCGTCCGATTTTCTCGTCAAGGACAAGTTCGCGGCCATCGATGCGTTCGCGCTGGCGAAACCGCCGACGTGGACGCGGCTCGAGCCGCAGGGCGCCGCCGGGGATCCGCGTCCCGGCGTCGAGGCGCGGGTGCACGATCCGCTGTGGCTGCTCGGACGCCAGTGGCAGCTCGGCGAGTTCCAGGGCGAGGACGCCGGCACGCCGCTCACCGTGCGCGTCGTCTCGCGGACGACGGCCGTGGATCGCTGGTCGCCGAAAGGGAACGCGGAACGAGAGCCGATCGATCCGGCATCGCACGAGCTGCTGGAGCCGATGGTCGAGCGCGAGCCCGTGGCCGTTCGATCGCCCGGGCTGCGGCCGCGGGCCGAGGCCGGCGCGGCACTGCTCGCGGCGCTGGACGAAGCGGGACTCGGCGCGCACGCCGCCGCGGTGGCGGCGCGCTGCCCGCTGGATCTGAATCCCCTGTCGCATCCCGGCGGCGCCGCCGCCGAACTCGATTCACAGTGGCTCCGCCTCGTCCGTCTTCTCGGCGATGCGACGATGGCGGACGGCGAGCTGGCCGCGAAAGCCCTCGAAGCGGCCGGCGGCGGCCTGCCGTTCTGGCTCGTCCCCGGGAGCGCCGCCGAAGGCGCCGCGCTGCGCGCGCGGCTCGAGGACTGGCTGGCGTGGTATCGCGCCGAGATCTCCCCGCCCAGCGGCGGTGACGACGCCTGGATCGGCGAGCGGCTCGAGTATCGGTTCCGGATCGGCGCGGGCGCGACCACGCTCGCGGCGCCCGATCACAACGGCGGCGACATCGACTGGTACACCTTCGATCCGGCGGCGGCCGCCGACAATCTGCCCGCCGCCGGGGCGGCGGTGCCGGCGGAGACGCGACGGGTGCACGCATTGCTGGCGAGCCCGCTGCGATACGCCGGCATGCCCGCCGATCGGTTGTGGGAAATGGAAGACGCGCAGGTCAATCTCGGCGTCATCGAGGCGGAGCCGTGGGATCTGGCGCGGCTGCTCGTCGCCGAATTCGCCCTCACCTATGGCAACGACTGGCTGGTCGTGCCGGTGGACGTGCCGTTCGGGTCGCTCACCGCCATCGAATCGATTCTGTATACCACCACCTTCGGCGAACACTTCCTCGTCAAGCCCACCGCGGCGGCGAGTCCCGACGGCAAGTGGCGCATGTTCGCGATCGCCGACAAGGGCGCGAGCGCGAACGGATTGCTGATCCCGCCGGGCGCCGTCGCCGTCCAGGACGGCCCGGCCATCGAAGAGGTGCTCTTCCTGCGCGACGAGATGGCGAACATGGCGTGGGCGGTCGAGCGGGTCGTGCAAGGCCCGTCGGGGGGCGGTCGGGATCGCTCCCGCGAGCGCGACGAACGCGGGCCGCTCGGTCCGGGGCCCGTCGAACGCGCGCAGCTCGATTACGAGCTGCAGTCGAGCGTGCCGGCGCGCTGGATTCCGTTGCTGCCGCGATCGTCAGGCTACCGATCCATCGATCTGGTGCAGGGCCGGATGACCCGTCCGGACGGCACCGCCGTCGACCCGCTCGGCCGCCTCCTGAACCGTACCGATATCAGGACGCTCAAGGACGCCGAAGTGCCGCGCGAGGGAGTCATGGTCCGCCGGCAGTGTTCGATGACACGACGTGCCGACGGCACGTATGTACGCTGGACGACGCGTCGGGTCGGCGTCGGGCGCGGCGAAGGGGCGAGTCGTCTCGCCTTCGACAGCGCACGCGCCCGCAAGCCACGCCCGAACTCGTGAGACCGGGGACGCAGCGATGAACCGGAGCGTCTGATGCCGAGCCTCGACGACATTCTCAAGGACACGCTGATCAAGATCGCGGGCCAGAACGCGCCAACGGCGCTGAAGGAATTCGAGCCTGGCCCGACGGCGCTCTCGCCGCGGCCGCAGCCGCAGGCAAATGGGCCGGTGACGCAGCCGGTGTGGGTGTGGGACTACACCGGTGTGCGCGAAATCCAGCAGCAGATGGACATGAATCATGTGAGCGAACTGGAAGTCTGGTCGCGCACGATGACCGCGATGCACGGCAACGACGTGGATATGGGCTGGATGAGCGTGGCGCGCGCCATCGACTGGGGCCCGCTGCAGATCAATCTGCCGGGGGACCCGGCGCTCGCACTGCCGCTCAAGCAGAAATATTTCGTCAGGGGATTCACGATCGGCTCGGGTGTCAATTCCGGCGCCAATCCGTGGTGGCCGCTGCCGGCGGAGCTCGATCAGAGCTTCATGAGCGTCTTCGCCTACGACCTCACGACGCGGCAGCAGGGGCAGGCGCCGGGAACGGTCCCGGCGGCGATCTACAACAGTGCCACGTTCATGCCGGCGCCAGGCGCCGAGTCCACCGAACTGCCGATCGGCTCGACGCGCGACGACGCCCCGGTCGCCGATCGCCACTTCGTCTGCGTCGTGCTGAGTCTCGTCTGCATGCGCGAAAAGGCGGACTTCGAGCCGTTCGGCATCATCGGCATGGGACGCTTCTATCCGCACTTCATGATCATGAGCAACAAGCGCATCGCCGGCAAAGGCCTCGGCGTCGACGCGACGATCACGGTGACGCGTCCGGACCGATCCGGCTATCACGGCACCTGGAGAAATCCCGGCGGCGCGCCGCGCATCATGAATCATCCGGACATGGATCCGCCAATCAAGGCGCTGTTGATGACCGAGCCCAACGTGCTCCGCGGCGTGGATGCCAACAATCTGCTGCCCGCCCCCTACTGGGACCTGGTGTTCGACTATTACCTGCCGATCGATTACAGCGGCGGCCAGAAGGGAGAGGTCCCGCGCAACACGTTCACGACCGTCGTCGATCCCGGTCAGACCGCGGAGCGGATCGTGGCGTCCGCGGTGCGGCATCTCGACTACTCGAAGTTCTACAAGGCCGCGTCCACCTGGCTGAACAACCCGGCGCTCCCGAAAGCAATCGCCGCGGCGAGCAAGGTGATCGACGTCCTGTTGGCGCGTCCGAGCCTGCAGGGAGTGATGATCAACGGGTTTGCGAACGCGGTGCATACCACGGCGATCAAGACCGCGAACTTCCTGCCCCGCAAGCCGGTGACCGTGCGCAAGCTCCCCGGCCAGGGCACGTTCGACAATGTGCACATCGCCCCGGGCATGAAGGCGCATGTCGTCCTGGCGGATCCGAGGATGGCGACGCCGCCGGCAGACCAGAGCTGGCAAGCCGCCCGCGACACGCTCGACAAGATCAGGATGGCCCCGTTCTGCGAGCACGACTGCCTGCACACGCACTGGCGGTGGGGAAGCGTCTTTGACCCGACGCCAAACAGCGCCACCTTGAAGGGCTTCGCGCCCGACGCGGACGCGCGCTTCACGGGCACCGGAAAGCCCTATCAGACGGTGGGCAACCCGATGGTGCCGCGGAACCAGACGGTCAAGGTCGCATTCGGCAAGAACGAGCAGCTCGTCTATCTGGCCCAGATCGCCAACATCGCCTCCGGCGTCTGGCAGCCGGTGTATCACCATGGATCTGCCTACGTCCTGGGCCTCACCGCCGCTGGGGACCCGGCCTTCAAAGGCGCCAAGGTCGCACTCGCCGGCGTCGCGGAGTCTTCGGAACTGTACTGGAACCTGCGCTACCAGGCCACCCTCGACGGACCGCTCGAGCGCGTCGAGCTGACGTCCGCCGAACTGCAGCGGGTAATGACCGCGAGCCGTACGATCCGCCTGCATCTCAAGGTATTCGAAGAGCCCGCGCTCGCGACCATCGAACAGATGCTGGTGAACGCCAAGGCGCTCTTCGCGCTGCACCACATCGACGTGGTCGAGATGTCGCGCGAGACGATGGCCGCGGAGAGTCCCGACTTCTCGCGCTTTCAGACCCTCGCCATCGACGCCGGGGTTCCGACCGACGCGCAAACGGACCTGTTCAACCTGCGCGGCGACGCCGAACCCGACGACATCGTGATTTACTTCGTGCGGACGCTGGTTCCGGCGCAGGCGGGATGCCCGGTGCATCCGCCCGACCGCCCCGGGGCCATCGTCTGCGCGTCACTGGCCGGCGAGTGGACGCTGGCGCACCAGCTCGGACACGTGCTCGGGCTGTCGCACGTGAACGACGACGATCGGCTGATGACGGCGCGCAGCACGGCGTCGATCGAGGCCGGCATTCCTGCAATCGTGGAGGACGAGGTGGCGACGATGATGGCGAGTCCGTTCAACCAGACGTAGCCATGGCGCTCGAGGACATTCTCGACCGCGCCCCTGTCGAGTCCGTCGAGGACGCGATCGCCGTCATGAAGGCGATCGACCGCGAACTGCCCGATACCGACGGCGTGAAGTGGTTCAACCGTCTGTACCTGCGCGTGACGGAGGAAGTCGACGGCGCACTCGGCGGCACCGGCTTCGCGGACCCTGCATTCATCGCCACCCTCGACGTCACGTTCGCCAATCTCTATTTCGAGGCGCTCGTGTCCGGCCTCGCCGGTGCGGAGGCGGCGCCGTCGGCCTGGCGTCCGCTGCTGCGCGCACGGCACTCGGAGGGGATCGCCCGCATTCAGTTCGCGCTGGCCGGCATGAACGCCCACATCAACCGCGACCTCCCCGACGGCATCGTCCGTTCGTTCGCCGCGATGGGCGGCACCCCGCTGACCGATCGGATCCGCGAACACGACTTCACGAGCGTGAACGATCTGCTGGCGGACGTCGAAGCGAAGGTCAAGGTCGAGTTCGCCGTCGGTCCGCTCGGCGTCCTCGATCGGCTGGGTGGACCGCTGGACGACGCGGTGGCGATGTGGAACGTGCGCGCGGCCCGGTCCACGGCGTGGACGAATGCGCAGGTCCTGACGGGACTGGGTCCCCTGCCGTTCCTGCGCGATCGGTTTTTCGAGCGGCTCGACAGCCTGGTCGGGATGTCGGGCCGCGGGTTGTTGGTGAGGCTCGATCGGATTAGGTAGCAGCCCGGGCGGAGTGGCTCCGGCAGACGCGCAGCACGAGTCTGCGAGGCGCCGCGCCGTGCCGTGGGTCTGAGTTCGACAACGGGCGCATCACCACGGGAATCTCCCCTCGCGACCGCCGGCGCGCGGCGATCGCGTCGGCGCAGCTGGGTACGCCGACGCACGTCGAAATGACGCCGAATGGCTCAGGCGAGCGATCGTTACCTTGAACTGTCGCGGATTCGAGTACCGTCCTCACGTCCAGTTTGCCGGTGATGCGGATCGATCATCTCGGATTCGCTCACTTCGCGTCCGTCGTTACGGTCGACGCGGGGGCCTGCAGCGACGACGCCGGATACAGACAGCTTCTGACGTGCTCCGACGGAACGAGAAACCACATCATCTTGTGGTCTCTCGCTGTCGACTAGATTTGCTCGAACTCGCGACCTCCGGCGTGACAGCCTACGCTTGATGTAGGCGGCGTCGACTTCCGAGCGGATCCGTCGTTTCTCGAAGATTTCAGGCCGCGCGGGTACGCGGGTGGCACCAAGGAGCGGTCCCGAGGGGTGCCGCCCGTTTCAACGCCGCCCGTTCGAATGGGGTGATGTTCCAACTCGTTCTTCGTGCTCTCCGCGAACGACCGCGACCTCGAGCCGAGGTCACGGTCATTCGCATCACGACAATGAGCGCCCACGAACTGCCTGCCGTTGAAAGCCGGCCGAAAGAGTGGCCGCAGCAGGCGTCGCGGACGCTGCGTGGGCTTCTGGACGATCGGAACGACCCCGGCCCTGCGCGAGCAAGCGGCGCATCCGCCTCGCATCCGTCTCTCAGTTTTTTTCCACGCTGATTGTCACCGAGTTGCCACCTTGTGGCCACACGCCGCTCTGGAATCTGACCTTATAGGTGCCGCACAACCATTCGAGCGTCCGCACCGTACCGCCTTCCTGACCGCGGCTCACGTTGCGCACCTCACAGCGCACTCCGGACGGCAATGCCTGCGCCAGTTGATCGGCGATCTCTTCGGCGGTGGGCGTGAATCCCGGTCCCCAGGTGAACGACACACTCTGGATGCGACCGTCGACGGTGCGCACGCCGATCCCTGGCTTGGTGGGACCGTGCTCGATGGGCTGAATCGACCATCCGCCGTCGATACGCTGCACGTTGTACTTGTTGCGCAACTGTTGCACGGCCGCGGCGTCGGGCGCGCCGAGCTTCAACGCCACGGAATCGAGCGTGAGCTGCTGCGCGGTGGCGGTCATGATCGACACGACGTTCGCGGCAAATACCAGCCGCCAGAGGCGGACGGGTCGTCGTCGCTCCATCGAGCTGGATTTGGCTTCCATATCCTGGGTAAGACCAGCGTGCGCCGCCAGTGACGCGCAGAATCCGCTCCGCTCACTTCTCCAATCGGCAGGAGAGGAAGATCGCCCGATCGATCAACCGACGCCGCGAACTATCGCGACGACGGCAGGAACGGCAAGGGCCGTCCAAAGCAGCAGCAGCATTCTGAAGCGTCGAATCAACGGTCTCGCTCGAGGCTCCTGCTCGGCCCACGCCGGCGTGAAGCACGCCCACCGCATGGATGCCCTCACGGCCGCGTAGATCGCCGGCGCGGC
>DASSPH010000076.1 GCA_035699745.1 Vicinamibacterales bacterium | reverse complement strand
GACAAGAAGACCCTCAACGACTACGTGCTGGATGAGGTGGAGGAATTCGAGATCCTTGGCCCCGGGCGCGTCCCCGTCACCCGCATGCGGCGGGAATACACCTGGTATGTCCGCGAAGGATTCCACGTCCGCAGCCCGCTGAAGTTCGACGGCGTTCCAATCCCCGAAGCCGATCGCCGCGCCTATGAAGAACGCTGGCTGCGGGCCGAACAGCGCCGCCGGACGTTCCGGACCGAACGCGACGAAAAACGGGCCGCCGACGGCAAGCCGCCGGCGTTCAGCGCGCCGTCCATCAACGAGCCCCGGTTCGTCTCCGAGTCCTACTTCATGGACTTCAAGTTCGAGCCGGGCAACTACTACCTCGCCGGCAGGGAAACCGTCGACGGCAAGCCCGTACTGAAGATCGACTATCTGCCGACGCGGTTGTTCAACGACAACGACGAGGAGCGGCGCAACGCGCGCGACCGCAACGACGATCCCAGGCGCGAGGAGCGCCGCGAGGCACGCGACGAAAAGCAGCGGCAGCGCGAGAAGGAGATCGAAGCGGAGATCGACCGCAAGATGAACAAGTCGTCGCAGGTGACGCTCTGGGTCGATCCGGCATCCCACCAGATCGTCAAGTACACCTTCGACAACGTCTGGCTCGATTTCCTTCCCGCCGGATGGATCGTGCGCGTGGACGACCTCCGCGCCTCGATGCAGATGGGGCAGCCCTTCCCTGGCGTCTGGCTGCCGCGGGACGTCTCGATCCACGCCGGCGTCACGATCGCCCTCGGCTCCCTCGAGTTTCAGTACACGCGCGCCTTCAGCAACTACCGCAAGGCCGACGTGTCGTCGAAGGTCTCGGTCCCGAAGGGCGGGCGCTGATGGGTGCGATGCTCACCGTGCTCGCGCTCGCCGCCGTCATGCAGGCGGAGACCATCACTGAAGTCCGCGTTCACGGCAACGCGACCGTGTCCGACGCCGTGGTGCTGCAGCTTGCCGGCGTGACCGTCGGGCAGCCGCTCGGGCCGGGCGCTATCGAGGCGGTCGAGAAGCGCCTGCGGGACAGCGGCCGCTTCGACGAGGTCCAGGTGCGCAAGCGCTATCGCACGCTGGCGATGGACGAAGTGGCGCTCGTGCTGGTCGTCCACGAGCGCCCCGGCACGAGTGCCGCCGGCGAACCGCCGAGCGCCGCGCAGCGGCTGCGCAGCCGGTTGATGTTCTTTCCCATCCTTCACTACGACGATGGCTACGGATGGACGTACGGGGCGCGGACGAGCGTCGTCGACGCCGCGGGGAAAGGCACGCGCCTGTCGGTGCCGCTGTCCTGGGGCGGCACCCGCCGCGTCGCCCTCGAGGTGGATCGGACGTTCAAGTCGGGTCCGCTGACGCGGCTGTCGGGATCGTTCGGGCTGGCGCAGCGCGAGAACCCGCATTTCTCGATCGACGATCGGCGGCTCGAGCTCGAAGCGCGCGCCGAACGGCGGCTCTTCCGGCGCGTGACCCTGGGGGCCGAGATCGGCCGCAGCCGTGTGAGCTTCGCTCCGCTTCGCGACAACGTGTGGACGACCGGCGCGGACGTCACCCTCGACACGCGCGGCGATCTCTCGTACCCGCTGGACGCCGTGCTGGCCAGCGCCGCGTGGAGCCGCCTCAACGCCGTCGGGGCCGCGAGCTTCGGCCCCTCGGGCACGTCGATCGATCGCTATCGCCTCGACGCGCGCGGTTACAAACGGCTCTGGGGACAGAACGTGCTGGCGGTGCGCGCCGGCTACGACACCTCGTCGGCGCCGCTCCCCGCCTACGAGCAGTGGCTGCTCGGCGGATCGAGTCTGCGCGGAACCCGCGGCGGGGCCTTTGCCGGCGACAAGCGGATCGTGTGGTCGGCCGAGGTGCGCGTCCCCTTCTCCTCGCCGTTGAGCACCGGGCGCACCGGCTTCAACGTCTTCATCGACGGCGGCGCGACCGCCGCGTACGGACAGAGGCTCTTCGATCAGCCGAGACACCGCAGCGCGGGGGCGGGCGTGTGGGTGACGGCCGCGATCTTCAGCTTGAACCTCGACGTGGCGCGGTCGATCGACGGCCATCGCACCCGGGTGCATTTCGGCACAGGGTTCAGCTTCTAGCCGGCCCGCGAGCCATCGCGGATCCGCCGGCGGCGTGATCTTCGACGTGCCGCCGTCATGCTGGATGGTCGAGCGGGTCAGCGCGGTGAAAAGTCCAGCGCGTACTGCGTCCCCGGCCGCAGCCGCACCGTCACCGTCCGGGCCGTGCGGGACCTGATCGGCACGTCCGCGCCGCCCGCGCGCACCGCCGCAATCCGCTGATTCGCCGGGGCGGCGATGACGACGTCCCCTTCCACATCGGGACGCAGGCGGACCTGCGCCGCCCGTCCGTCACGCCACTCGATATCCACGGTGACCGCGCCGCGAGCGCGAAGGCCGGTCACCGATCCCGCGCTCCATTCCGCGGGCAAGGCCGGCAGGAGCGCGATCTCTCCCGCGTGGCTCTGCAGCAGCATCTCCGCTATGCCGGCCGTGCCGCCGAAGTTGCCGTCGATCTGGAACGGCGGGTGCGTGTCGAGCAGGTTGGGCAGCGTCGACTTCGCCAGCAGCGCGACGACGTTGTCGTGCGCCTTCGCCGCGTCTTCCAGCCGCGCCCAGAAGTTGATGATCCAGGCGCGGCTCCACCCGGTGTGGCCGCCGCCGTTGGCGAGCCGCCGCTCGAGCGTCGCGCGCGCCGCCCGCGCCAGCTCCGGCGTGCCGCGCGGCGTGATCTGAGTGCCCGGGCTGAGCGCGAACAGCTGCGAGATGTGCCGGTGGCCGGGATCCTGTTCTTCGTAATCCTCGAGCCACTCCTGGATCTGCCCCCACTTGCCGATCTTCAGCGGCGGCAGCTGCGCGCGGGCGCGAGCCAGCCGCTGCCTGAAGGCGGCGTCGATGCCGAGAATCTCGGAGGCCTCGATCAGGCGCGAGAAGAGCGCGTGCGCGATCTGCGTGTCCATGTACGGCCCCATGCACACGCGCGCCGTGGTGCCGTCGGGCAGCTTGTAGCGGTTCTCCGGCGAGAGTGACGGCCCGGTCACGAGTCGTCCCGCCGCGTCGACGGTCATGTAGTCGAGCAGGAACGTCGCCGCCTCCTTCATCGTCGGATACGCGCGATCGCGGAGAAAAGCGCGGTCGCGCGTGAAATCGTAGTGGTCCCACAAGTGCAGCGTCAGCCACGCCGCGCCCATCGGCCACATCCCCGAGCCGGCCTGATCGATAGGAACGGCATGACCCCAGAGATCCGTGTTGTGATGCAGGACGAACCCGCCGGCGCCGTAGAGCGCCTTCGCCACGCGCCGGCCGTCTTGCCGCGCGCGGTCGATCAGATCGAACAGCGGCTCGTGGAGCGGCGACAGGTTGGTCACCTCCGCCGGCCAGTAGTTCATCTGGGTGTTGATGTTGATCGTGTACTTGCTCTCCCACGGAGGCGACAGCGACTCGTTCCAGATGCCCTGCAGGTTGGCCGCCATCGTGCCAGGCCGGCTGCTCGAGATGAGCAGGTAGCGTCCGAACTGAAAATACAGCGCGATCAACTGCGGGTCGGGCCGCCCCGCCGCGACCGCCTTCAACCGGTCGTCCGTGGACATCTGGAGGTCGCCGCCGCGAGCCGGGAGAATCTCCAGTGAGACGGTCTCGAACAGCCGCCGGTAGTCCGCGACGTGTGCCGCGCGGAGCGTCTCGAACGGCTTGCCCGCCGCCGCCGCAGCCTGCCGCACGGAGACGGCGGAAAAGTCGCGCTGCCGGACGTCGGTCGCGGCGGCCAGCACCAGCGTCACCGCATCCGCGCCGCTGACGACGAGCGCGTCGTTCTCGGTGCGAACGCTCCCGCCTTCGGCGCTCGCCTGCAGCGCCGCCGCGAACCGCACGCCAGTCTTCGCTTCGTCCGCATGCCGGGTCGACGCGGGATCGACGATCGCCTGCCCCTCGAGGACGATGCGGTTCGATCCGTCGGCGCGCGCCGCCGCGTCGCGCTGGCGCGACAGGCGGGCCGAGACATCGATCGTCGCGGGGCCCGTCTTGGTGAGCCGGACGACAATCGCCTGATCGACGGCGGAGGAAAACACTTCGCGCGTGAAGATCGTGTCTCCGACGGTGTAGCGGACGCGCACGATCGCGTCCTGCAGATCCAGCTCGCGCTGGTAGTCCGTGGCGGCGGCGTGCCTGAACGTGAGACCGAGATCGCCGAGCGGCTGGTACGGCGGCATCCGGCGGGGAACGGCGATGACGGCCTTGTCCACGAGCGCTTCTGCCTGCGCCGCCCTTCCTTCGGCGAGCAGCCGCCTCGCCTCTTTCACCGCTTCCGGCCCGGCCGGGTTCAACCGGTCGCGCTTCTCGCCGGCCCACACGGTGTCTTCGTTCAGCTGCAGGCGGTCGGCAGCAACGCCGCCGAACACCATGGCGCCGAGGCGGCCGTTGCCGATCGGCAGCGCCTCGTTCCAGGTCGCGGCCGGCTGCCGGTACCAGAGGCGCAACCCTCCGGGGTGCTGGGCGCGGGGTGCCGCGTCATGGGTGCGCGTAGCGGCTGGCTGCAGGGTGCCGCCGAGCGCACCCAACAGGCCCACTGCGGTGAGGACGCCGGCGCGCCAGTTCATTTCGCACCCGCGGCCATCTCAAGCACCACCACCGTGTCGAGCGGATCGACGGCGTCTCTGGGCAGCGTCAGGACGATCCCGAAGTCGCCGCTCTTGTAGTCGATCGCGCGGCCGCCGTCGAGCAGCTTTGCGGAACGGATCGCGGACGGCAGCGGCGGCAGCAGGATCGACGCGTCGGCGGCGTCGAGCACGTGGACGAACACGCGATCCCCTTTCCTCGTCGTCGCCCCCCACGGTCGCGGCGGGACCGGGCCGCCGCGCGTGCCGTAGATGGACTCGCCGTTCTTCGCCATCCACGCGCCGATCTCCTTCAGCCGGGTCACGAACTCGGGCTGAATCCTGCCGTTCGGCATCGGCCCGACGTTCAGCAGGAAGTTGGCGTTCGAGCCGGCGGCGCGGACGAGATAGCGGATCAGATCGCGCGTCGACTTGTAGCGGCGGTCGGTGATGTTGAAGCCCCACGCGCCGTTGATCGTCTCGCACGTTTCGAGCGGCAGATCGCCGATCTCGGCGTCCGCGTTGAACCCCTGCGTGCGGCCGCCGGGCAGATCCTTCTCGAACATCTGGAAGTCCTCGCCCGGATTGGGGCGGCGATGATGGTTCGCGCCGATCAACGCCTGCGGCTGCAGCTTGTGGATCAACGCGTAGGTGCGATCGAGATGCCAGTTCGCGTCCGGGCGATCCCACCAGCCGTCGAACCAGATGCCGCCGATCTCGCCGTAAGTGGTCAGCAGCTCGCGGAGCTGCGCGTCCATGTAGTCGAGGTATTTCTGAAAGTCTCCCTTGTCGGGGCGGCCGGCGTTCTGCCCGGTCCGTCCGCGCGGGTAGTAGTCGGGGTGGTGCCAGTCGAGCTGCGAGTAATAGAAGAACAGCTTCAGCCCCTGGCGGCGCGCCTCCTCCGCCAGCGCCTTCATCGGATCCTTCTTGTACGGCGTGCGGGCGACGATGTTGTAGTCCGACACCTTCGAGT
The DNA here is from genome assembly GCA_035699745.1 of Vicinamibacterales bacterium. Lineage (NCBI taxonomy): Bacteria > Pseudomonadati > Acidobacteriota > Vicinamibacteria > Vicinamibacterales > Vicinamibacterales bacterium. Next base: position 23,510 of record DASSPH010000076.1, on the reverse strand, counting down.
CGAACATCGCGAAGCCGTCGTGATGCTTGCTCGTGATGGTGATGTACTTCATCCCCGCCGCCTTCGCCATCGCGACCCACTCGGCGGCGTCGAAGTCGATCGGATTGAACAGCGCCGGCAGCTTCTCGTAGTCGGACACGGGGATGTTCTTGTTGTTCATCACCCATTCGCCGTCGCCGAGCACGCTGTACACGCCCCAGTGGACGAACAGGCCGAACCTGGCGTCCTGGAACCACTCGCGCGCGGCGAGATTTTCGCGCGCCGGCGTGTAGCCCGGCTGCGCGCCGAGCGGCATGCCGGTCGCGAGCGCCAGGACCAGAAGGGCCGGCACGCAGGCGAGACGCAGCGGAGTGATCTTCATGCCGGGAGCCTACCAAATTCCGGGCGACCCCGATCACGACGGTGAGTTCCCGCGCGAGGCGTTCGCCCTCGCGGGACGTCAACGGCCGTGCGGTGAAACGCGCCAGCTCAGAAAGAACAGACCCGCCACGGCCGCGAGAGGACCGGCGATCACCGCGATCCAGTCGAGCCGTCCCCGCACCATCACGGCGTACGCCAGGGCGAAGAAGGCAAAGGCGGCGGCGCCGGCGAGCGGATACCGCCATGCGACCGCCACCGTGGCGGCCACGATCAGCGCCGGCAGCAGGTGCATCAGGAACGCCGGCAGCGCCGCCGCGAGCGGCTTGCCGTCGAACGCGTCCAACGCGAAGAGCGCCAGAAACAGCGACATGCCGATCCCCGTCAGCCGGGGTGCCCACAGGAGCGCCGAACTCTTGTCCGTCATACCGACCTCCGCTTGCTCGAAGTCACTATGGCGCGGCGGCGGCGACGAGTCCTGAGCGAACCCTGTCGCTTTCGTGAGTTCTCGTGAGCGATGCGGGAGAGAAAAGTGGTCGGGGCGGAGGGATTCGAACCCCCGACCCTCTGGTCCCAAACCAGATGCGCTACCAGGCTGCGCTACGCCCCGACTCTGTGCGAATTATCCCACACGGAGCGTACTAGGCGGCGCGATAGTGCTCGGCGGTCTTGCGGCGCAGGAACTCCACGGATCGGCGCAGCTCGTCGAGCCCGTTCATCCCGTCCTCGACCGAGATCCACCCGGTGTACCCGGCGCGCGCGAGGCGGATGAAGATCGCGTCGTAGTCGATCATCCCCTTCCCCACCTCACCGTGTTTCAACTTGTCGGAGTAGCCGAGCGTTCCGTCGCTCTGGCGGAGTTCAGCCAGGGTTGCACCGGGGACCAGCCACCGGTCGGACGCGTGCATCGTGACGACGCGCGGCAGCACGCGATCGAGAAAGCGGATCGGATCGTAGCCGCCAACGATGGCGTTCGACGGATCGTACTGAACGCCCAACCGCGGTGAGTCCACACGGTCGAGGATCTCCAGGTAGATCTCTTCCGGTTGCGCGAACTCGGGATAGCGCCACACGCCGTCCTTGTAGTGATTCTCGAGGCACAGCGTCACCCCCCGGCGTTCGGCGTACTCGATCGATCGGAGCAAGCCATCCACCGTGCGCGCGATGCCGTCGGCGCGCGACAGGCCGGGGAAGTTCTGGCCGCTGAGCGTCCTGCAGAAGGACGTGCCGAGACGCACCGTCAGATCGATCGCGTCACGCTGGCGGGCGACCTGGCGGGCGCGCTCACCCGCGTCCGCGTGGGTGAAATCGGGCGAGAAGCACAGCATCGAGCTGACTTGCCCGGTCGCGCCCAGCGCGTCGACGATGGGCGCGACGTCCTCGTCGCGGAAGCTGCGGAAGAACCCGTCGTAGTGCTCGACGCCATCGCCGCCGAGCGTCGCCGCGTCGGCGATCCAGCCGGCGTAGGACATCTCGCCGCTGACCAGCGCGTCGAAGTAGCACTTGGGAAAGACACTGATGCGAGGGGTGTTCACGGCAGCGTCAACGAACCGCTACGGAACCAGAACCGACTTGATCACGCGTCCCTCGTGCATCGCGGCGAACGCGTCGCTCCAGCCATCGAGCGGACTCGTCAGCCCCACGATCAACTCCGGTTTCGTGAGCCGGCGATCGAGCAGGTGAATGACGCGCTCCCAGATCGGGTAGTTGTGGCTGAACGAGCCCTGCAGCCGGATGTTCTTCTGCACCAGCGGATTGAGATTGATCGGGATGAGATCCGGCGACCAGCCGACTTTCACCACCTGGCCATCCGGGCGCGCGAGGGCAAGTGCGACGTCGAGCGGACGGCTCGCCCCCGAAGCGTCGCACACCAGGTCCGCGCCGAGCGGACTGAGACGTCGCACCACGTCTTCGGCCTGCTCCTGCTGCGCGTTGACGATGTGGGTGGCGCCAAGCTGGCGCGCGGTCTCGAGCCGCGCCGCATCGGCCGTGAGCCCGACGACGATCAGCGGGTCCGCGCCCGCCAGCGCCGCCATGCGCGCGCACAGCAAGCCGATCGGCCCCGGCCCCAGGACGACGACCGCGTCGCCGGGGCGAATCGTGGCGTTGACCAGCATCGCGTTATAGGCGACCGAGTGTGGCTCCGTGAGACAGGCGAGCTCGAACGGCAGCGAATCGGGAATCGCGTGCAGGCAGCGCGCCGGCACCTTCACATAGGTCGCCATCGCGCCGTTGATGCCATAGCCGAAGCCCTTTCGCGAGGGACACAGGTTGTAGCGCCCGGTGCGGCACAGCATGCACTCGCCGCAGACTTCCGCCGCCGTCTCCGAGACGACGCGGTCCCCTTCACGAAAGCCCTTCACCGCGCGTCCGACCTTCGCCACCGTGCCGCCGAACTCGTGGCCGAGGACGACCGGCACGTTCACCGGCCAGGAGTGCGTGTTGTAGCACTGGTGCACGTCCGAGCCGCAGACCGACACCGCGCCGACCCGCAGCAGGACGTCGGTGTCGCCGATTTCCGGTACCGCGATATCGCGCAGCTCGACCGCCATCGGCTGGAGCGCGTACTGGACGACCGCTGCCTGTGTCATGCCGCCTTCCTGATCCGCCGGCAGATGTCGCTGAGCACTTCGTGCAGCCGGGTGCCGGTCACCGGCTTGAAGCCATCCGCGTCGATGACAAGCGGCGCGCCGAGCACGACCAGCGGCGCGCCATGCGCCGGACACTGAATCGCCTGCTCGATCGACAGCCCCCCGACCGCCTGCACCGGGATCCCGACCGCGGCGACGACCGCGTCGAGCTCGTCCATCGGGCTGAGCCCCTTGATCATGCGGCGTTCATCGTAGCCGATGTGATGGATGATGAAGTCGACGCCGAGCGATTCCATCCACCGCGCGTTCTCGATCCGGTCGCCGGCGGCGAGGTTGTCGCCCATCACCTTGATCCCGAAGTCGCGGCCCGCGTCGACGACGCGGCGGATGGTCGCTTCGTGCGCGCGCCCCATGACGACCACGAGGTTGGCCCCCGCCTTGGCCATCATCTCGGCTTCGAGATAGCCGCCGTCCATCGTTTTCAGGTCGGCGACGATGGGATGGCCGGGAAAGCGGCGGCGCAATCCTTCCACGGCGCGCAGCCCTTCGGCAAGCAGCAGCGGCGTGCCCGCCTCGAGCCAGTCGACCCCGGCGTCGACGGCGATCGCGGCGGTCTCGATGGCTTCGTCGAGGGAGGTGACGTCGAGCGAGATCTGGACGATGGGGAACGAGAGCGCGTCGAGATTCATTTCGCGACCAGTATAATCGCGGCGCATGAATGCGCTGGATTACGCCGTCGTCGCCGCCTACCTGCTCGCGATCACGGCGTTCGGATCCTACTTCGCGCGATTTCAGAAGAACACCCGCAACTACTTCCTCACCGACAACTCGACGCCGTGGTGGGCGATCTGCTTCACCGTGGTGGCGACGGAGACCAGCACGCTGACGTTCATCGGCGTGCCGGCGTCCGCCTACGCGGGAAACTGGACGTTCCTGCAGCTTGCCGCCGGCTACGTGCTCGGACGGATCATCGTGTCGGTGCTGTTCCTGCCGCGCTATTTCCGCGGCGCGCTGGTCACGTCGTATCAGCTGCTGCAGCAGCGCTTCGGACCGTCGGTGAGCACCGTGTCGGCGGGGCTGTTCCTGGTGACCCGCTCGCTGGCCGACGGCATCCGGCTGTTCGCGACCGCGCTCGTGATCTCGATCGTCACGGGCGTGCCGGTGCCGTGGACGGTGATCGTGCTGGGCACGGCGATGATCGTCTACACCGTCCGCGGCGGGTCCGCGGCAGTCATCTGGACCGACGTCGTGCAGATGTTCGTCTACGTCGCCGGCGCGCTGGTGGTGGGGGTCGCGCTGGTGCAGGCGATCCCGGGCGGATTCGCCGAGGTGGTGCGGCTGGGATCGGCGGCGGGCAAGTTCACCGTGCTCGATCCGTCGTTCGACCCGACGAAGGTCTACACGCTGTGGGCCGGGCTGGCCGGCGGCATCGCCCTGACGCTGGCGACGCACGGGACCGATCAGTTCCTGGTGCAGCGCCTGCTCTCGGCGGACTCACCCAGGGGGGCCGCCCGCGGTCTGGTGCTGAGCGGGTTCATCGTCTTCGCGCAGTTCACGATGTTCCTGCTGATCGGCGCCATGCTCTACGCGTATCACCAGCACTTCCCGCTCACCGCGGCGCTGCCGCGCAACGACGCGATCCTGCCGCGCTTCATCGTCGATCAACTGCCGCACGGCGTCATCGGCTTCATCATCGCCGCCATCGTCGCGGCGGCGTTGTCGCCGTCGATCAACGCGATGGCGGCAACGACCATCAACGACTTCTACCTGCGCTACACGCGCACCCCGCCTGACGAGGCGCGGCTGCTCAGCCTGTCGAAGCGGTTCACGATCATGTGGGGTCTGGTGCAGCTCGGGGTGGCGCTGGCGGCGCAGTGGCTGGATCAGTCCGTGCTCGATGCCGGTCTCGGCGTGCTGTCGCTGACCACCGGTCCGGTGCTCGGCGCCTTCCTGATCGGCGTCCTGACGCGGCGCGTCGGCGCGGCGGCGATGATCGCCGGGATGGCCGCCGGCGGCAGCGTGCTGGTGATCCTGTGGTGGAACGCGCTGGTGGGATGGACCTGGTACGCGTTGATCGGATCGGCGGTCACCGCCGCCACGGCGCTGATGATCGGGCTGGCGGCGCCGCGCGCCGACGCCACGCCGGCCGGCGCCGGTCAGAAGTTGTAGCGCTGCCGCGCGAAGGCGAACCACTCCCGCTCGAAATCGGCGAGTCCGATACCCAGCACGCCGGCGGTGTCGCCGCCGGCCACGATCAGATCGGCGAGCGCCCCCGCGCCCCATCTCGCGACGATGAACTCCGCGATCGAATAGCCGACGTCGTACATCCGCGTCTGCTCGAGGCCGGCGAGGGATTCGAAGGACGGCGGGTTCGACGCCCGCATGTAGTCCAGCCGGCTGAGATCGACCGCCTGTCCGGCTTCGTAGATCGCGACGCTCTCCCACAGCCACCGCGGGTTGTTCGCGATCCGCGGATTCACCTTCATCGAGACGCAGTGCGCGAACTCGTGCACCAGGTGCGACAGCATCCGCTCGTACGGCCCCCACGACGGGAGGTTCGGCGACATGAGGTGGATCTGCGTTGCGGACGTGATGAGACCCGCGGCCCACGCGGGCACGGCGCCGGCGGCGGCGCGCGTCGCCGCTTCCATCGCGCCGTGATCGCCATAGAACGTCACCGTCACCGGCGGCATGCTGCCGGCGCGGAGGTCGGCGACGATCCGGTCGTATTCGCGTTCGAGCGCAGCGGCGGTGGCGGCGATGTTGCCGGCGTCCAGCGCGGTGTAGTTGAAGGTGAAGTGCGGCGACGAGTACGTGCCGCCGGCCCCGGGCGGGGTCGGCGCCGTGGTGCCGCCGCAGGCCGCGACGACCGCCAGAGCCGCCGCCGCCAGCAGCCGCTTCATGACCTGTCGATCAGCTCGCCTGGGGCTCCCGCTGCGCGACCACCGGACGGGGCATCGGCAGATCCGGCATCGGCCGGCCGCGGAACAGCTGCGCCGCCGCCCTGCCGATCAGCCGCGCGGACTTGGCCGAGCGTTGGACGCGCGCGCTGTCGGTCGCGATCCCGGTATTCGCGTACATCTGGCGATAGAGCTTGGAGATGAGGACGAAGGCGAGCTTGCCCTTGACCGACTTCACCGACCGGGACGCGCGCGCCCAGATGCGCGGCATGCTGTAGAACTCGTCCCACGCCCCCTGGGCGCCGACGCGAATCTCTTCCAGCGCCATCGTCGGATGCTCGGTGTAGAGCTTCGGCCGCCGCGGTTCGGGGATCAGCCAGTGCTGGGTGATCGGCACGCCGTCGACGGTCGTCGCACTGTGCCGCGGATCCTTGGCCCACTTCTCGAAATCGAGGGTGCCGGGGAACGGGGTGAGCAGCACGAACTGCGCGAAGGTGAGATCCGCCTTGTCGGCCAGCGCGACCGTCGCGCCGAACGTGTCCTTGCGATCGCTCGGCAGGCCGAAGATGAAGGAGCCGAGGACGTGGACGCCATGCTTGCGGAACTGTTTCAGCCTGGCGATCAGCTCGTCGCCGGAGAGGTTGAAGCCCTTGTAGACGTCTTTGAGCCCCGCCGGGGTCACCGCTTCGACGCCGACGAGCGCTCCGCGGATGTGCGCCCGGTTCATCGCGTCGAGGAACTCGGGATCCTCCGCCGCTTCCATCGTGATCTGGGTGAAGAACACGGTGTCGCCGGGCAGCTGCTCGAGCTGCGCCATCAGGGCGAAGCGCTCCGCGCGCAGCGCCTCCAGCTCGTAGAGGCGCGTCTTGTCGGCGCGGCGCCGCGCCATCTTCAGGTCCTCGAACGAGACCGGATAGAAGTTGTCGTCGGCGAGCGCGATGAAGCGGAAGCCGATCCGGCGCAGCTGCACGACCTCGGCGACCACGCGATCGATCTCGCGCTGGCGGGGTTCCTGGCCGTCGGTGCGCCACACCGAACAGAACGAGCAGTGCTTCGGACAGCCGCGCACGGTCTGCACGGACGCCCACATGTACTTGTCCCTGGGCAGCAGGTCCCAGCGCGCCGGCACGAACTGATCGCCCGCAATGCGCCCGCCGTCGTACGTGGGCTGCGGAGCGCCGGCGAAACAGTCCGCCACGACGCGCGGCCACACGATGTCGCCGTCCCCCTTGACCACGGCGTGCGCGCTGCCGTGCTGGAGCACTTCCTCGGGGAACAGCGTCGCATGGATGCCGCCGAACACCACCCAGGCGCCGCGCTCGCGCACCAGCCGCCCCACCTCATAGCCGCGCAACGCGTTGCCGGTGTGGATGCCGATGCCGACCACGTCCCCGCGGTTCACCTGCGAGACGTCGAACGGCTCGAGCGTCTCGTCGATGATGTTCGGGTCACCCCAGCGGGTGCCGGTGGCCGCCGCCAGCACATAGAGCCAGCGCGGCGTAATCACCGCTACGCCGAAGGACAGGTTGCTGGGATTGATTAGATGTACACGTGGCGGCAAATAAGGTCCTCTGAGAAAGTTGCAGTATCATACTGTGTCTCAGATGAATACGGGCGGTTAAAACCTGCCCTCGGGCGGGCGGGGAGGAGATGACCATGGCACACCGTTCCAGACCAACCACGAACAAGCGGCAGCGCGAACAGGCCCGCATTGCTAAGCGCAATGACAAGGCGGCGCGCCTGGCCGATCGGAAGCGTGGCGCCGACCGTGCCGATCTTCCTCCGGGGGTCGATCCCGACATCGCCGACATCCGCCCGGGCCCGCAGCCGCTCGCCGACTGGCAAGTGGACCTCGACGAGGAGAAGCGGGACGCCTAGTCGACCCAGTCGGCCACGAACACGTTGGTCTCCCCCTCCCCTTTGGCGTTGCGATTCGACGCAAAGACGAGGTGGCGGCCGTCGGGCGAGAACATCGGGAACCCGTCGAACGTGTCGTTGAACGTGACCTGCTCGAGCCCCGAACCGTCCACGTTCACGAGGAAAATGTCGAAGTTCCGCTGGCGCGGATCCTTCACATTGGACGAGAAGATCAGCCGCTTGCCGTCGGGATGCCAGGAGGGCGCGAAGCTGGCAGCCCCGAGCGACGTCACCTTGACCCGGTTCCCGCCGTCCCGATCCATCACGTAGAGCTCCAGTTTCGTCGGCCGCCAGAGGTGCTCTTTGAGGAGCGCCAGATAGTCGGTCAGCTCCGCGCCGGCCGAGAGCGGACGCCCCCGGTAGGCGATGCGTGTGCCGTCCCACGAGAAGAACGGACCGCCGTCGGGGCCCGGGCTGTTCGTCAGCCGCTTCACGCCGGACCCGTCCCCGTGCATCGTGTAGATCTCCATGTCCCCGTCGCGCAGGCTGGTGAACGCGATCAGTCCGTCGGGCGCGATGGTCGCCTCGGCGTCGTAGCCGGGCGTCGCCGTCAGCGGCCGCAGGTTCGAGCCGTCGGCGCTGGCGCGGTAGATGTCATAGGTGTCGTAGATCGGCCACACGTAGCCGCGTTCGAAGCTGGGCTTCGGCGGACAGGCGTCGCCGTCCTTGTGGGTCGACGCAAACAGGATGTCGTTGCCGCCGGGATAGAAGTAGCCGCACGTCGTGCGCCCCTTGCCGGTGCTGACGCGCTTCACGTCCGATCCGTCCAGCTTCATCGTGAAGATCTGATCGCACGGCACCCCCTCGCGGGTGGACTGGAAGATGAGCCGGCTGCCGTCGGCGGAAAAGTACGCTTCCGCGTTCTCGCCGCCGAAGGTGAGCTGGCGGACGTTGCGCAGGTGACGTTCGACGCCCGAGGGGGACGCCGCGGGGGACGCTTGTTGGTCGGGTGACGGTATGGTCGCGAGCGCCGCGCCGATCGACAGCGCGGCGAGGACCTTCGAGGTCAAGCTCATGCTGCTAAGATTACCCGACGATGGGCGCCGCGTCGAAGGCTCCGGTCCGCGCGCTTTTCATCTGCCAGTTCAATCGCAGGCGCAGCGCGACGGCGGAACGGCTGTTCGCCCGCGATCCGACGCTCGACGTGCGCTCGGCGGGGACGAGCGCCGAAGCGGCCGTCCGTGTGAACGCGCGCATGCTCGACTGGGCGGATGTCGTGTTCGTCATGGAGGATCAGCAGGCCCGGGATCTCGCACGGCTGTTCCCGGCGCATCCGGCGATCTCCCGTCTGGTCTGCCTCGAGATCCGCGACCGGTATCACTTCCTCGATCCGCAGCTCGTGGCGCTCCTCGAGGAGCGGAGCCTGCCGCACCTGAACCGGCTGCGCGGCCGCGAACCCTAGCGCTTCCTGGACGACGCGCGGCGCGCCGTCTTGCGTCCAGGCGAGCGGCCCGACGTCTTGCGGCCCGCCGAGCGGCTCGAGGTCTTCCGTGCCGACGCGCGTGACTTGGCCGCGCGCCCGCCCTTGCGTCCGCCTTTGCGCGCCGGCGCCTTGTTGGTGCGGCGTCCGCGTCCCGATCCGCTCTTCTTGCCGCCGTGATCCATGGCGTTGACCGTGGCCCACGCGCGGCGCTCGGCTTCCGCTTCCGGAACGCCGCGCTCCTCGTAGCCCTCCTCGATGTGTTCCGCCCTGCGCTTCTGCTTGTCGGTGTAGGCCGATTTGTCTCCGCGTGGCATGGGAGCCTCCTCGAGGAGAAGAGGCAAGGGACATGCCGGTCGGGGATCGGTGATCTCGACTGTTAACTTTTTCCATCCGCGTCCGTATATACGAAGGTATTCGTAGGAACCCACGAGGAGGGCGCTTGTTCGACACGGCCTGGCAGGATGTTCGGTATGGGTTGCGGCTGCTTCGGCGCAGTCCGTTGTTCACCGCCACCGCGGCGTTATCGCTGGCGATCGGCATCGGCGCCAACACGACGATCTTTTCGGTTGCGACCGCCATCCTGCTCCGGCCGCTGCCCGGCCTCGCCGATCCCGCCCGCCTCGTCGACATCGGGCGCACCACCAACGGCAGCGGCTTCGATACCGCCACGTACCCCAACTACAAGGATCTGCGCGAGCGGGTGACGACGTTGTCGGAACTCTACGCGTACCGCGGCGAGCCGCAGGCCATCAGCCTTTCGGACGGCGCAGAGGCGGAACGGATTTACGGCATGCCGGTCAGCGGCAACTACTTCCGCGCGCTCGGCGCCGTTCCCGCCGCCGGACGCCTCTTCACCGACGACGACGACCGCGAGAACGGCGCGCCGGTCGTCGTGATCAGCTACGAGCTGTGGCAGAGACGATTCGCCGGCGCCCCCGACACCGTCGGCCGGACGGTGTCGTTCAACGCCGGCCCCGTCACCATCATCGGCGTCACGCCGCCCGGCTTCCAGGGCACCACCATTCTCCGATCGGACGCGTGGGTGCCGCTCAACCTCGCGGCGCTGGCCTCGCCTCGATTCGGCCGCGACATGTTCACCAACCGCCGCGCCTCCTGGATCATCCTCGGCGGACGGCTGAAGGACGGGGTCACGATCGCTCGCGCCGACGCGGAGCTGCGCAGCCTGGGCCAGACGCTCGAACGCGAGTATCCCGAGGCGAACCGCGGGCGCGGGTACCGGGTGACGAAGAGCGGGGTCGTGCCCGGGCGAACCGATGCGGTGGCAGGTTTCCTCGGCGTCCTGCTCGCGATCGTCGCGCTCGTGCTGCTCGCCGCGTGCGTCAACATCGCCGGCATGCTCGTCGCCCGGGCGACATCGCGGCGCCGCGAGATCGCCGTCCGCCTCGCCATCGGCGCGAATCGCGGCCGGCTGGTGCGTCAGCTCATCACCGAAACACTGGTGCTGTTCGTCGCCGGCTGCGCGCTGGGCCTGGTGCTCACGCAGTGGCTCACCGGTCTGCTCCTCGCCGTGCTGCCGACGCTGCCGGTTCCGGTGGGAATGGACTTCGTCGTCGATTGGCGCGTGACGGCCTTCGCCGTGACGATTTCACTCGTCGCCGCGGTGCTCTCCGGCCTCGCGCCCGCGCTGCAGGCGTCGCGCCCGGAACTGGTGCCGGCGCTGAAATCCGAAGAGGTGACCCGCGCCGGACACTTCCGGCTGCGAAGCGCGTTCATCGTGGCGCAGGTCACGGTGTCGCTCGTCCTCGTCATCGCCGGCGGACTCTTCGTTCGTGCGCTCGGCCGCGCCGCGAGCATCGATCCCGGCTTCGACCAGACCAACGTCGAGGTGGTGATGCTCGATCTCTCGCTGAGCGGCTATCGCGAGCCGGACGCGCTGGCCTTCGCCGACCGTCTGCGCGACCGCGTCAGCGCGATGCCCGGCGTGCGCCACGCCGCTTATGCCGCCGATCTGCCGCTCGACGGCGGCCGCATGGGGTTCGGCACGCTGCGCGTCCCGGGCCTTCAGCCGCCGAACGGGGAGGACTCGTTCCGCGCCGACTGGAACATCGTGTCTCCCGGCTACTTCGCCGCGCTGCGGATGCCGCTGGTGCGCGGCCGCGATTTCACGGAGCAGGATGCTGCCGCCGCTCCGGGGGCGATCATCATCAACGAGACGATGGCGCGCAGCGTGTGGCAGACGACAGACGTTGTAGGGCGCCAGTTCGACTACCGCGGCTTCGGCCCGGCGCGGACGATCACCGTCGTGGGCATCGCGCCGGACGCGCAGGTCGACACGCTCGGGGAACGCGTCAGGCCCATGGTCTACATCCCGCTGAAGCAGAACTTCATGTCGCGCGTCTCGCTGGTGGTGAAGTCCGACGCCGGCGGAATGATCCCGAAGGTGCGTGCGCTCGTGCGGGAATTGAATCCCAGCCTGCCGGTGACCTCGGCCATGCCGCTCGAAGAGGTCACCGCGCTCATGCTCATTCCGCAGCGGATCGCCGGCGCCGTCGCCGCGACGCTCGGCGTTGTCGTTCTGCTGCTGGCGGCGATCGGGATCTACGGGGTCACGTCGTATTCCGTGAACCGCCGCACCCGTGAAATCGGCATCCGCATGGCACTCGGCGCGGATCGCGGCAAGGTGCTGAGACTGGTGATCCAGCAGGGGGCGCTGCTGACCGGCGCCGGCATCGTTCTCGGTCTCGCACTCGGCGCGGCAGGCGCCCAGTTGCTCCGCAGCCTGCTGTTCGGCGTCAGCACGCTCGACCCCATCGCCTTCGGCGGCGCGGCGCTGCTGTTCGCGATCGTGGCGATCGCGGCGAGCTATCTGCCGGCGCGGCGCGCGACCGAGGTCGATCCGATGCTCGCGCTGCGCGCGGAATAGCACGTGACCGGAAGGAAGGGCGCGACGGCGGGGTAACGGATAAGATACGGACCATGTCCAGAATCAACGGCGACAAGTCCCGGTATCAGATCAACCGCAAACGCGCGGTGCTGCGCCGCACCCGGATCAGGGAGCTGGTGGCAGCAGCGAAGACCCCGTCCAGCGCCACACCCGATCAGCAGACAGGAACGTCCCGCCGAGCCAGCGCGAAATCCCGTTGAGCGCGACGTGGTCGGCGCGGCCGGCCAGCACCGCCCGCCCTGTCCCGGTGATCCGCAGTTCGCCGTCGGGCAGCCGCCCGGGGCGCTCCTGGGCGTCGATCGTGACGAGCGGATGGGGGGCGTCGCGCATCGACTCGACGATCGTCCAGAAGCTCAGGTCTCCCATGTAGATCGCCTCCTCCATGCGCGCGGCGGCGATGAAGGCCTGCTCGGGCGTGCGCGGACCTTCCGACAGAACCTCCAGGATCTGCCGCTCGCTGCGCGCCAGGCCGTTCGACGCGGCAGGAAACTCTTCGAGCACACGCCGGATGGCGGCGGAGAGAAACGGCAGCGCACGCTGTTGCCGGGCGTCTTCCCCGCTCGCGAATGGCAGCAGCCGCGACGGCTCGCCGCTGCAGTAGGCCTCCCACGCCGCGGATCCGATGGCGATCTGCTCCGGGGTGATGGGCTGCCGCGCGTCGAAGCGCGGCCGGAACTGATCCGGCTTCAGCATCCCGATGTAGTCGCTGCCGCAGACGAGCGAGAAGCGCGTGCCGCGGCGGGAACGCTCGTCCGCGTTCGTCGTCAGCCACCAGAGGTGGCGGATCAGCAGCAGCTGATCGAACAGGTCGTGCTCGAGCCAGAAGACCACCTCGTCGCGATCGCGCCACGACTCGAGCACCGCATCGGTCGCGCGATACCGCTCCCGCATCCGCGCGTCGTCTTCCGCGGTCATCGACGCGAGCCGGCCGCAACGGGCGTCGATCCACGCCTCGCCGGTCACCAGCGGCGTGGGGCCATCGTGGAGCACGTCTGGCCAGGCGCTCAGCGTCCCGGGTACACTCGACTGCTCCATCGCCGGCCGGGGAGCGTCGCCATTGAGAATGTGCAGAATGTCGGGCATCGTGCGCCCCTTCATCGTAACGCTGCTTGCCGCGCTGGCGTCCGGCTGCACCGCTGAGCCGGCGCCCCCCGCCGCGCCGCCCGCACGCCGCCACGTCGTCCTGATCACGATCGACACGCTGCGTGCGGATCGCGTCGGCGCCTACGGCGGCGCGGCGCGGACGCCGGCGATCGACGCCCTCGCGCGGGAGGGCGCGCGCTTCGATCGCGCCTACGCCACGGCGCCAATCACGCTGACCTCGCACGCCAGCCTCATGACCGGCCGCTATCCCCCCGGGCACGGCGGCCGGCACAACGGGATGCGCGTCAGTCTCGAGCCGCGGACGCTGGCGGACGCGTTCGCGCGCGCCGGGTACGCCACCGGGGGATTCGTCGGCGCATTCCCGCTCGATCGGCGGTTCGGACTGATCAAGGGGTTCGCGCACTACGGCGACCAGATGCCGCGCGACGATCGCGGCCGGATCGCCAACGATCGGCCCGGACGCGCGGTCGTCGACGACGCGCTGGCCTGGGTCGCGGGAAAGCGATCCGAGCGGATCTTCCTGTGGGTCCACCTGTTCGAGCCGCACGCGCCCTATGGGCGTCCGGGCGCAGGCGGCACCGCGCTGGCGCGGTATGACGCGGACATCGCCGAAGCGGACGCGCAGATCGCGCGCCTGCTGACGGGGCTCGGGTTCGATCGCGCACGGACGCTGTTCGTCGTCGCCGGAGACCACGGCGAGGCGTTCGGAGAACACGGCGAGGTGAGCCACAGCGTGTTCACGTACGACACGACGCTGCGCATTCCACTCGTCTTCAGCGGCGCGGGGATCGCAGGCGGCCAGGCGAGTGCGGATCCGGTGTCGATCGTGGACGTCGCGCCGACGATCGCGGCGATCGCCGGGCTGGGGCCGTTCGACGCCGATGGGCAGGCGATTCTCCGGCCCGAAGGGGGGAGCTTCGTGCCGGTCACGTCCGGCGACCGCGCGTTGTACGCGGAGTCGTTCGCGCCGATGCTGGACTTCGGCTGGGCGCCGCTGCGCGCCATGCGGCGCGGGCGGTGGAAGTACATCGCGGCGCCGAAGCCGGAGCTCTATGACGTGCAGCGGGATCCCGGCGAGACGCAGAACGTGATCTCGTCGCAGCCGACGGCGGCCGCCGATCTCGCCCGTCAGGTCGAGGCGATCTCGGGCGCGGCGCTGCCGGCGCGCAGCGCGCCGGAGGATCGCGAAGCCAGGGCGCGGCTGCAGGCGCTCGGCTATGCCGGAGGGCGCGGCGACGGCGGCGGCGAGCGGCCCGATCCGAAGGACCGGCGCGAGCTCGCGGCGCAGATCGCCCGCGTCGCCTCGGGGGAGCTGCAGGGATCCGCGCTCGAGGGAGCCTTGCGCGAGATTCTCCGCGCCGATCCGGCGAATCCGCAGGCCAGCCTGCGTCTTGGATACGTGCTGATGGAGAGCGGGCGCTGCCGTGACGCGATTCCGCGGTTCAACGCCGCCATCGGCGCCGGGGTGCCCGGTGCGGACGCGTATCTGGGCCTCGCCGGCTGCCAGACAGCCGCGAAGAATCTCGTCGCCGCCACCCGGACGCTGACGGCCGCCCAGGCGATCGAACCCGAGAACGCCGTCGTGAGCGCGAATCTCGGCCTCGTCCTGTCCGATTCGGGTCAGCCTGGTGCCGCCATCCCCCACCTCCAGCGCGCGCTGTCGCTGGATCCCGATCTCCATCAGGGCCGATTCGGCCTGGCGCTCGCCTACGCGCGCGCCGGCCGCCGCGCCGAGGCGGAGCGGGAAACGCGCGAGCTGCTTCGTCGCCTCCCGCCGACTGCCCCGCAGCGACCGGAAGTCGAGCGCCTCCTCGCCAGCCTCCGCTGACCGACCGCAAACGAGGACAGAAGGGGTCAGACCCGGGTCTGGCTCCTTTTCGACCGACCGCAAACGAGGACACAAGCGGTCAGACCCGCGTCGTTTCGCTCCTTCTTGACCGACCGCAAACGAGGACACAAGGGGTCAGACCCGGGTCTGGCTCCTTTCGGGCTCGCGGAACGGTTTTCGGGACGTGGCGATTCAAAAAAGTGGATTCACTGACGGGCTTTGCGACGCCGCTGCGGGTGGGACGAATGACGGGCTTTGTTTTCATCACGTTGCAGCCGTCGTTCATCCCAGCCGCCGTGGTTCACGGCTTGCTACCGTAGTTCGTCCCACGGTCCAATCGGGCCGCGGCTCTCTCAAATTCTGGAGGCTACAGGTAATGAAACGAATGATCGTTGCGTTGATTGCGGTCTGCGCAATCGCTCTCGGCGTCCCCGCCGCGGCGCAACAGACAACCGGGAACATCCAGGGTCGCGTGGTCGATGCCCAGAAGGCGGCGGTCCCGGGCGTGACCGTGACGGCCAAGAACGCCGCCACCGGCTTTTCCCGGACGGAAGTCACCGACGCGGAAGGGATCTACCGCCTGACCGCGCTGCCGGTCGGCACGTATGACGTCCGCGCCGAGCTCTCGGGCTTCTCCCCGTACGAGCGCAAGGGCGTGATCGTCAACGTCGGCCAGCAGACCGACATCAACATCGATCTGAACGTCGCCGGCGTCTCCGAGAACGTCAGCGTCACGGCCGAATCGCCGCTGATCCAGACGACGACGTCAGCGGTGGGCGGCGTGGTGGACGTGGGCCGGATCGAGAGCCTGCCGTTGAACGGCCGGCAGTTCGCCAACGCGGCGGTGACGATCCCCGGCGTCATGCTCGGGTTCCACAGCGACCCGACCAAGAGCACGCAGTACTCGCCGCAGATCGGCGGCGGCAACGGCCGCAACGTCAACTATCAGATCGACGGCGGCGACAACAACGACGACACCGTCGGCGGCCTGCTGCAGCTCTTCCCGCTCGAAGCGATCCAGGAATTCCAGTTCGTCACCTCGCGCTACAAGGCCGAGTACGGCCGCAGCAACGGCGGCGTGATGAACATCGTCACCAAGGCCGGCACCAACGACCTGCGCGGCAGCTGGTTCACGCTGTTCCGCGACACGTCGATGAACGCGCTGACCGAAAGCGAGCGCCGCGCCGACGAGGCCGCGAAGGCGGCCGGCCGCACGCCGAACGGCAAGCAGGACTATCGCCGGTATCAGTACGGCGGATCGTTCGGCGGCCCGATCGCGCGTGACAAGGCGCACTACTTCGCGGCGTTCGAGCGGACGCAGCAGGACACGTTCCAGGTGGTGAACACGCTGGGGCTGTTCCCCGAGTTCGACGGCCCGCAGCCGACGCCGTATCGCGAGAACCTGTTCACCGGCAAGATGACGTCGAACATCACCCCGTCGCAGTACCTCGCGGTGCGCTACGGCCGGAACAACAACTCGCAGCCGTACGGCGCGAGCGGGCTGCGCGCGCCGAACAACTGGGGCCAGAGCACCAACGAGTTCAACTCGATCAACCTCAATCACAACTGGGTGCTCGGCGGCGGCAAGCTGAACGAGTTCATCTTCCAGTACGCCGACTTCGCCAACGCGATCACCGCCAACAGCGGCGATCCGCAGCACACGTTCCAGAACGGCGTCCGCGTCGGCCAGAACACCAACACGCCGCAGGCGACGCAGCAGAAGAAGTATCAGTTCCGCAACGACTTCTCCTTCAGCAGGGCGGGCTGGGGCGGCGTCGGCCACGACTTCAAGGCCGGCGTGAACTTCATCAACGAGC
The DNA here is from genome assembly GCA_035699745.1 of Vicinamibacterales bacterium. Lineage (NCBI taxonomy): Bacteria > Pseudomonadati > Acidobacteriota > Vicinamibacteria > Vicinamibacterales > Vicinamibacterales bacterium. The sequence continues at coordinate 6,668 of DASSPH010000076.1, read as the reverse complement.
CGCGCCTCTACCTGACGTTCACCGAAGGGACCAACGACTACGCCTACAACCACGGCGACAACACGCTGAACGGGATCATCACCGGGGTGTCGATCAACGGCGGTCTGGCGGAAGCGAACATCCCGCTGAAGCAGTACGCCGGCTACTTCCAGGACGACTGGCGCGTGAACAACCGGCTGACGCTGAATCTGGGCCTCCGCTACGACCTGATCACCGGGTACCAGATCGATCAGTCGAAGAACCCCAACTACGTGAAGATCCAGGCCGCCGGCCGCGCCGGCCTCAACGCCGGCATCAAGGGGGCGGAGAACTGGGGCAAGGATCCGAAGGACGACTACGACAACATCCAGCCGCGGGTGGGCTTCGCATTCGATGTGCGCGGCAACGGGCAGGACGTCGTCCGCGGCGGCTGGGGCATCTATTACGACATGGGCTACACCAACGCCAACGTGCTGTTCCCGGCGGTCGACGCGACCGGCATCGGGTTCGGCGCGATCTTCCAGGTGACGGACACTGCCGGGATCAAGAACCCGGACGGCAGTTTCTACCGCTTCGGTCAGCCGATCTCGAATATCGCCAGCCAGAACCAGGTGAACACCAGCGCGCTGCCGCTCTTCGGCCAGTGGCTGGATCCGCGGTTCGAGCTGCCCTACACGCGTCAGCTCGCCTTCGGCTGGTCGCACCAGCTGTCGCCGAGCACCGTGTTCACCGTCGACGTGGTGCGCAACGAAGGGCGAGACCTCGGCACGCGCGCCGCGATCAACGCGCGCCAGATCAACACGCCGTCGACGGCGCCGCGACAGCTGGCGTTCCTCGGCCTGCAGCCCAACGGCATCGGCACGCGCGGCGCGATCAGCCGCGGCAAGAGCGAGTACAAGGGGCTGATCACCGGGATCAAGCGCCGCATGTCGCGCGGCGTCGACCTCACCGCGACCTACACGCTCGCCGAGTCGAAGAGCAACATCGGGACCGCGGCCGACGAACTGAACCAGAACAACATCCAGGACGTCGCGCTGCTCTACGACGATCCGCGCACGTGGGGTCCGACGGGCCGCACCGACGCGCGTCACTCGGGCACCCTCGCCGGCGTGTTCCTGGTGCGGGGCGTCACCATCTCGCCGATCTTCACGTTCCGCTCGCCGCTCCCGATCGCCACCATCGACGGGCGCGATCTGAACAGCAACGCGGTGACCAACGACATCTCGGCGAAGGCCTACAAGTTCACCGGCTTCGACGGGACCACCGCCACCTACGACGAGACCGGCACCTGCGAGACCTGGAACTGCAGCCGCGGCGCGTGGCGGACGCAGATGAACCTGCGCGTCTCCTACAACCTGCGGCTCGTCGGCTCCAGCCGCGTGGAGCTGATCGGCGAGGTCTTCAACCTGCTGAACGCGAAGAACCCCGGCGGGTTCAACACCAGCCAGTTCTCGACCGCGGGAGCAGCCCTGTCCTCGTTCATGCAGCCGACCACCTTCGCCGGCGACTTCCAGGCCGGAGAGCAGCGCGTCGGTCAGATCGGGTTCAGGTTCAGTTTCTAAGATGATCCGAGGGCCGGCATCGCGCAAGCGAGCCGGCCCTTCCTCTTGCCGCGGCCAGGCCGGCAGCCGGAAGCTGGCCGCCGGCAGCTATTTCAGCGACGCGAGCAGCTTCTCCGCGGCGCCGCGCTCACGAGAGCCTTCCGGCGCATCCGCCAGCACGCGCCGGTACGCGGCACTCGCCGCATCGCGCCGTCCCGTCTCCTGATACGCAATCCCCAGGTTGAGCCGCGCCTCGACGAACTTCGGCGATCCCGCGAGCGCCTGTTCGAACCAGCGAATCGCGTCGGCGGGCCGCTGCTGCTGCACGAGCAGCACGCCGAGGCCGTTGGCGGCGTCGGGGGATCGCGGATCGCGATCCAGCGCGGCGCGATAGGCCTGCTCGGCGCGGGCCGCATCGCCGCTGTCGCGGCGCGCGTTGCCGAGATTCGCCCAGAACACCGCGTTCGACGGATCGTCCTGCGTGGCGCGCTCGAACGCGGCGACCGCCTCCGCCGGCTTGCCCGCCTCGATCAACAACAGGCCGAGACCGTTCGACGCCGCCGCATTCGAGGGCTGCAGCGCCAGCGACGCCTGCTCCGCGCGCAGCGCTTCACCGGTCATTCCCGCCGCCGCCGCCGCTACCGCCAGGTCGTGATACATCGCGGCGTCATTCGGCTGCCGTGCGACGAGACGGCGATAGATGTCCACCGCCTGCGCCGCCCGGCCCGTCTCCGTCAGCGCCCTCGCGTACGTCCCTTGAAAGACACCGGAGCCGGGGTGTGCGCGCGCGAGCTGCGCCAGGCCGGGCAGAGCGCCACGCGCGTCACCGGACGTGAGCCGCGTCAGCTCGCGCTCGAACGAGTTCCACGCCGCAATCACCGACGCCGGATTCGGAGCGTCGCCGGTGATCGGCGAAGGCGAGCCGGAGACATAGCCGAGGGCGCGAAGGCGATCGGCGGCATCGGCCGGCACCGCGGCCGACGATCCCGCCGCGGCGCGCAGCGCCGCGAGCCGCCGGCGCGCGCCGTCGACGACGGAGAGTTTCTCGCCCGCCAGATTGCGCCGTTCGTCCGGATCCGTCTGGAGATCGTAGAGCTCCACGGTTGACGATGCGATCACCTTCCAGCGCTCGAACGCCAGCGCTGAGAGGTCGTGCCACCCGGCGGATTCCGGATACTTCGACTCGGCGTAGGCTTCGCCATCCTTCCCGAGCGGACCCGGACGCATCCCCGCCGGCACGCTGACACCCGCCGCCTGCAGCAGCGTCCCCGCGAGATCGGCCAGCGATACCGGCTGCTCGATCGTGCTCTGCCGGCGGGCTCCGACTCCCGCCGGCAGATCCAGATTGGCGGGGAAAGCCATGACCAGCGGCACGCGCAGCGTCGAATCGTACGCGAGCATGCCGTGCGTCGCCTCGCCGTGATCGCCGAGCCCCTCGCCATGATCGCCGGTGACGGCGACGATCGTGGTCGCGTCGTTTCCTGTCGTGCGCAGCCACTCGAGCAATCGGCCGACCTGCGCATCGGCGAACGCGACCTCGCCGTCGTAGGCTGCCGCGGCGCTGCCGCGGGCGCGCGCCAGGTGCTCCTGCGGCGGCTCGTACGGCGCGTGCGGATCGTACAGATGCACCCAGGCGAAGAAGGGCTGTGCGCTCGCCTGCCCGAGCCACGCCAGCGCGCTGGTGACGACCACGTCGCCGCGCCGCTCCGCCTCGAGACGCGCGGCGCCGGACGGATCGCGGGGGATGCGGTCGTCGTAGATCGAGAAGCCGCCCGACAAGCCGAACCGCCGATCGAGCACGTACGCGCCGACGAACGCGCCGGTCCGATACCCCGCGTCCGCGAAGGCGCGCGCCAGCGTCGGACGCACGGCCAGTGCGACGCCGTTGACGCGAACGCCGTGCTCGGGCGGGAGCGTGCCGGTCAGGATCGAGGCATGCGACGGCAGGGTGAGCGGCGCGGTCGCGCGCGCGGTCGCGTATCGCACCCCCCGCGAGGCGAGCGCGTCCAGCGCCGGCGTCAGCCCGCGGCCGAGGCGATCGGCACGCAGCGTGTCGATGGTGACGAGAAGGACGTTGGGCTTGCTGACCGGCGCGGATGGCGGGCGGCCGCTGCACGCCGTCAGCAGCAGACAGGCGGCCGCGCTCAAAGCCAGGGAGGACTCACGGGTCACAAGAGATTATGGATCTGTCCGCTTCGGGTCGATTGCGTGGCTGTGGGGAGCTGCGGCCCTCAGGGCAGATCTACTCGGCGCGAATCGCGCTGAGCGGATCGACTCGCGCGGCCCGCCGCGCCGGTAGATAACACGCGAACAGGGCGACGACGAGCATCAGCGCGACGACGACGGCGTAGGTGGGTGCATCGGTGGGCGTCACGCCGAACAGCGAGGAGGCGATCAGCCGTGTCCCGGCCAGCGAGACCGCGAGGCCGAGCGCGAGGCCGGCGACGCCGAGGCGTGCGCCGTCGCGCAGGATCATCATCATGATCTCGCCGCGCTCGGCGCCGAGCGCCATCCGCACGCCAATCTCGTTGGTCCTTTGCGACACGGCGCTGCCCATCACGCCGTAGATGCCGATGAGCGCCAGCATCAGCGCGACGCCGGCGAAGACTGCGAGGAGAACCATGAGCAGCCGCCGGCTGGCCACGTGCTCGCTCAGGATCCGCTCCATCGTCGTGGCGTCGATGACCGCGAGCTTCGGATCGATCGAGTGGACGACGTCGCGAAGCGTGGCCGCGAGGGTCATGGGCTCCGCCTGCGTGCGGATCGCCAGCGTCAGAAAGGCGTAGGTGTCCTGGGCGATCGGCAGATAGAGTTCCGGCTGCACCGGCGCCTCCGGCCCGGACTGCCGCATGTCCCCGACCACGCCGACGATGGTTCGCCATGCCCCCTTCGGATTGGGCCCGATCCTGATGCGCTGGCCGATCGGATCGCGGCCGTTGAAGAACCGGTCCGCCAGCGTGCGGTTGACGACCGCCGTGACCAGCGACGTGGCCGTGTCCTCTGACGTGAAGGACCGGCCGGCGAGGACTGGAACGTCGAGCGCGCGGAAGTAATCGATGCTGGCGGTCCGGTAGTTGACCTCGGGCGGTTCCCCTTGCGGGCGCGGCTGCCCTTCGATCGTGAGCCACGTCGTCGGTCCGGACGCTTCCAGCGGCAGCGCGTTCGTGCCGCCGGCGGCCTCCACGCCGGGGACCTGCCGCAGCCGCTCGAAGAGAGTCTCGTAGAAAAGCATGATTTGCGGGCCGTCAGGGTACCGGGACTGCGGCAGCTCGATCCGCGCGCTCAGAATCCGTTCGGTGGCAAACCCTGGCGAGACCTGCAGGAGCCGCCAGAAGCTTTTCAGCACGAGACCCGCGCCCAGCACGAGCACGCACGCCATGGCAAGTTCCGCGATGGCAAGCGCGCCGCGCAGCCGGCGGACGGCGCGGCCCGCACCGGCCGAGGCGGCGGTGTTCGCGTGCAGCGCGTCGCGGATGTCGCGGGCGCCGGACGTCAGCGCAGGGGTGAGCGCAAACAGGCTGCTTGCCATCACCGAGATCGCCGCGACGAACGCGAGCACGCGCCCGTCAACGGCGGCATCGGCGATCCGCGGAACATAGGCCGATGCGAGCTGGCGCAGCAGGGCCGTGGCCCAGACGGCGAGCAGGAGGCCGGCGGCCGCCCCCGCGCCCGCGAGCGCAAGCCCCTCGACGAACAGCTGCCGGACGATCCGCAGCCGATCCGCGCCCAGTACCGAGCGAAGCGCCAGCTCGCGGCGGCGCGAGGCGGCGCGGATCAGCAGGAGGTTGCCGACGTTGGCGCAACCGATCAGAAGGACCATGAATACGGCGGCGGCGAGCGTGTAGAGCGGTTTCCTGACGTCGCCGACGATCTGCTCCATGAGCGGCACGAGCGTCACGCCGCGCTGATCGTTCGTGGTGGGATACGCGGCCTGCTGCCGCCGCGCGATCTCGTTCATGTCGGTTTGCGCCTGCTCCGGCGTGACGCCGGGGCGGCGCCGTCCGACGACCGACAGGAAGTGCAGCGACCTGTTCGCCAGCGTCTGGGGGTGCATCGCCAGCGCCCGCCAGTAGCCGGTCTCGCGCTCCGGATAGCGGAAGGTGCGCGGCATGACCCCGAGGACGCGATACGGTTGCGGCAACCCGAGATCGATCTGCCGGCCGACGATGGCGGCGTCGCCGTGGAAGTGTCGCTGCCAGATGTCGTAACTCAAGACGAGCACGCGATGCTGCCCGATCTCGCCGTGCTGGGGTCTGAAGCCGTCGCCCAGCAGCGGGCGGACCGCGAGCGTCTCGAAGAAGTTCGCGGTGACCACCGCGCCCGGCACGCGAGTCGCGTCGCCGTCGGCGGCGAAGTTCGCCGACTCGGTCCTGAATGCGGCGAGCTGCTCGAAGGCGCGGGTCTGATCCTGCCAGTCCTTGAAGTTGGCGGGCGCGGCGAAGTACCGGGGCTTGCCGTTGAGGCGATCGTTCTCCCACAACGCCATGAGCCGGTCCGGTTCGCCGAAGGGCAGCGGGCGCAGCAATACGGCGTTGACGACGGTGAACACGGCAGTGTTGGCGCCGATCCCGAGCGTGAGGGTCAGCACGACGGCAGCGGTGAAGCCGGGACGCTGCGCCATCAACCGGCATGCGTAGCGGACGTCCTGCAGGATCATGTCGGCGGTCCAGGGTTGGCGACGGAGGAACCAGGCATCGGCGAGGGCGCCGAGCGCGCGGGACAGCGACGGATCAGTCGCGAGCTCCGCTTCCCACTCGGCGCGGAAGTCGCGGCGGCGGGCGCGCGGGGCGAGGCGCGAGGCGGCGCGCACGATCCAGCGCGGCAGATCAGGCATGGCGCTCCCGCCTGCGGACGCGGCCGAGCCCTGCGAAGCGTTTGACGGCGGTGTCGAGCGCGGCGGTTCCCTGCCGGGTGATCTCGTAGTAGCGCCGCGCCGGGCGCTGTTCGCGCCGCGCCACTTTCTCGCTCTCCCACTGCGACCGCACGAAGCCGAGATCGTCGAGCCGCCGCAGCGCCGGATAGACGGTGCCGGTCTGCAGCCCGGTGCGGTCGGCGATGTCGAAGCCGTACCGGGCGCCATCGGCGATCGCCTGCAGCACGAGCGTGGTGGGGTAGGTGATGTAGCGCATGTGTGGTGGCGCGGCCGGC
>DASSPH010000075.1 GCA_035699745.1 Vicinamibacterales bacterium | reverse complement strand
GCCAGGCGCTCGCCTTTGTAGAGCCACACCTTCACGCCGATGGCGCCGTAGGTGGTGAAGGCCTGGGCGAAGCCGTAGTCGATGTCGGCGCGCAGCGTCTGCAGCGGCAGCTGGCCGTGCAGGTACCACTCGGAGCGGGCGATTTCCGCGCCGTTCAACCGGCCCGACACGCGCACCTTGATGCCGCGCGCGCCGAAGCGCAGCGCCGACTCGACCGCCTTGCGCATCGCGCGGCGGAAGGCGACGCGCTTCTCGAGCTGCATCGCCACCGACTCGCTGATCAGCTGCGCGTCGAGCTCGGGCTTCTGGATCTCCTGGATGTTGATGAAGACCTCGCGGTTGGTCTTCTTCTGGATCTCCGTCTTCAGCTTGTCGACTTCCGTGCCCTTGCGGCCGATGATGATCCCCGGCCGCGAGGTGTAGATGTCGATCTTCAGCTTGTTGGCGGCGCGCTCGATCTCGATCTTCGACACCCCGGCGTGCGCGAAGCGCGCCTTGAGCGTGTCGCGCAGCTTGAGATCCTCGTGCAGCAGCTTCGCGTAGTCCTTGTCGGCGAACCAGCGCGAGCGCCAGGTCTTGTTGAAGCCGAGCCGGAATCCGTGCGGATGGACTTTCTGACCCATTTACGCCTTCGCCTCTTTCTTCTTCGCCGATGACCTGGCCCGCGGCGCCGCCGCGGCGGCCTTCTTTTTCGGGGCCGCACCTTTGCGCCGCGGTCTCGGCGCCGCGCCCTCGGCGTCGGTCCCGGGCGCGGGGGCGGACACTTTCACCGGCTTCTCGGCGACCTTCACCGTCAGGTGCGCGGTGCGCTTCACGACGCGGAACGCGCGCCCCATCGGCGCGGGGCGGATGCGCTTCTGCGACGGCCCCTGGTTGGCGAAGCACGCCGCCACGAACAGCCGGTCGACGTCGCCGGCGAAGCCGTCCTTGTTCTGGGCGTTGGCGATCGCCGAGCGCAGGACCTTCTCGATGTCCCGCGCCACGCCCTTGCGCGCGAACCGCAGCGTCGCGAGCGCGTGATTGACGTCGCGGCCGCGAATCAGATCCAGCACCAGCCCGGCCTTCTGCGCCGAGGTGCGCACGTACTTCGCGGTGGCGTGGGCCTCGATTGCCATTACGCGCCTCCCTTGCCGCCGCCCGCGGGCGCGCCCGCCGCCGGCGCCACCGCCGCGGCCTTGTCGGCCTTGGTGGTGTGTCCCTTGAACAGCCGCGTCGGCGCGAACTCGCCGAGCTTGTGCCCGACCATGTTCTCGGTCACGTACACCGGGATGAACTTCCGCCCGTTGTGCACCGCGATCGTGTGTCCCACCATCTCGGGGATGACCGTCGAGCGGCGCGACCAGGTCTTGATGACCTTCTTGTCGCCGCTGCGGTTCATCACCTCGACTTTTTCGAGGAGGGGGACGTCGACAAAAGGTCCTTTTTTCAGCGATCTACTCATATCCGTTACCAGTTCCCAGCTACCAGCTCCCGGCTTCCAGCTCTGGCCTCGCCACAACCGGCTGGCAGCCGGGGGCTGGCGGCTGGCAGCCGAAGGCTGCTACTTCGGTCTCCGCGTGACGATGAACCGATCGGTCCGCTTGGCGTTGCGCGTCTTGTACCCCTTGGTCGGCACGCCCCACGGCGACACCGGGTGGCGGCCGCCCGACGTCTTGCCTTCACCGCCGCCGAGCGGATGGTCGACCGGATTCATCGCCACGCCGCGGACGTGCGGCCGGATGCCCAGCCAGCGGCTGCGCCCCGCCTTGCCGATCGACACGTTCTCGTGATCGATGTTGCCGACCTGGCCGATGGTGGCGTAGCACTCGATGTTGATCTTGCGGATCTCGCCCGACGGCATCTTGACCGACGCGTACTCCCCTTCACGGGCGACGACCTGGACGCCCGACCCGGCGCTGCGCGCGATCTGGCCGCCGCGGCCCGGCCGCAGCTCCACGTTGTGCACCATGGTGCCCAGCGGAATGCTCTTCAGCGGCAGCGAGTTGCCCGGCAGGATGTCGACGTTGTCTCCCGCCACGATCGTCGTCCCCACGGTGAGGCCGACCGGGTGCAGGATGTAGCGCTTCTCGCCGTCGGCGTAGGTCAGCAGCGCGATCCGCGCCGAGCGGTTCGGGTCGTACTCGATGGTCGACACCGTCGCCGGGATGTTGCGCTTGTCGCGCTTGAAATCGATCACGCGGTAGTTGCGCTTGTGCCCGCCGCCGCGCCACCACGAGGTGAGCTCGCCGTGGTTGTCGCGACCGCCGGTCCGCTTCAGCGGCTCGACGAGCGGCTTGTACGGCTCGGTGGTGGTGATGTCGTCGAACGTCTGGACGGTTTGAAACCGCCGGCCGGGTGACGTCGGCTTGTATTTTCTGATCGGCATATAAAACCCTGTCGCTGTCAATTCCCGACGACCAGCTGCCAATTCCCAACGTCGTCTGCAGGTTGGGAGCTGGGCAGTGGGAACTGGACGTTGGCCTAGGCGCCCTCCAAGAACTCAGGAATCTTTTCGCCTTCCTTGAGCTTTACATACGCCTTCTTCCAGTCCGACCGCTGGCCGACGAAGCGCCCCTGGCGCTTCACCTTGCCGTGCGCCAGCGCCGTGCGCACCCCTGCCACCTTGGCGCCGAGCAGCTTCTCGACGGCGCGCTTGATGTCGATCTTGGTCGCGCCCGGCGCCACCTCGAACACCAGCGTGCGCCCGTCTTCGCGCAGCAGCGTGGTCTTCTCGGTGATCAGCGGACGGCGGATAATCTCTGTCTGTTTCATGACCGTTTCCCGCAGCTATCCCAGGCTGTCCTGCAGCTTCTCGAGCGCCGCCTTCGTGGCGATCACATGATCCGTGTCGATCACGTCGCGGGCCGTGACCCGGGCGCTGTCCTTCAACGTGACGCCCGCGATGTTGCGCGCCGTTCGCGTGAACGCCTCGTCGTGGGTCACGTCGATCACCAGCGTCTTGCCGCGCGCGCCGAGCGTCCTGAACATCGCCGCGGTGGCCTTGGTCTTCTTGTCCGCGCCGGCCGCCAGCTTGTCGACCACGGTCAGCGTGCCGTCCGCCAGCTTGGCGGCCAGCGCCGAGCGCAGCGCGCCGAGCTTCACCTTGCGCGGCAGCGCGTAGTCGTAGCTGCGCGGCTGAGGGCCGAACACGGTGCCCCCCTTGCGCCACAGCGGATTGCGGATCTCGCCGACGCGCGCCCGCCCGGTGCCCTTCTGGCGCCACGGCTTCTTGCCCGAGCCGCTGACCAGGGCGCGGTTCTTCGTCGCATGGGTGCCGCGGCGCTCCGCCGCGTTCTCCTGGACGACCGCCTCCCAGATCAGATCGGTCTTCACGCGGCCGCCGAAGATCTCGTCCTTGAGATCGAGGCTGCCCACGGTGGCCTTCTCGCTGTTCACAACGTCTATCTTCATCTCAGCGTCCCAGCTGCTACTTCTTGCCCTTGGCCGCGGCCTTCTTCGCGACGGTGGTCTTGCCCGGCTTCTCGACCTGCGGCGCCGGCTCCCGCTTCGCCGCGACCGCCTTGCGCACCATGATGTAGGTGCCCGGCGCGCCCGGTACGGCGCCGCGGATCAGCAGCAGGTTGTTGTCGCCGTCCACCTGCACCACCTTCAGGTTGCGCACGGTGACGCGATCGCCGCCCATCCGGCCCGCCGCCCGCATCCCCTTCACGACGCGCGAGGGAAACGACGAGGCGCCGATCGATCCGGGCGCGCGATGGAACATCGAGCCGTGCGTCGCCGCGCCGCCACGGAAGTTGTGGCGCTTGACCACGCCCTGGAAGCCCTTGCCGCGGCTGAGACCGATGACGTCCACGCGCTCGCCGTCCTTGAAGACGCCGCCGACCAGCACCTGATCGCCCGCCTTCAGCGCGACCTCGCCGCCCGCCGCCACCTTCACCTCGCGGCGCACCCGCGTCGGCGGCACGTTGCCGGCCTTCTTGTAGTGGCCGCCCAGCGCCTTGTTCACCTTGGCCGGCTTGTCCTCGACCAGGCCGAGCTGCACCGCTTCGTAGCCGTCGCTCTGCGCGTTCTTCGCCTGCAGCACGACGCACGGGCCGGCCTTGACGACGGTCGCGGGCGTGACGGTGCCGTCAGCCGCGAACAGCTGCGTCATGCCGACTTTTCTACCGATGATTCCGTTCACCATGTCCGCTTCCAGCTTCCCGCTGCCAGCTTCCAGCAGCTGCCAGCTACCCGCGTCCCGCTTCCAGCCGCTGGCCGGAGGCCGGGAGCCGGCAGCTACTTGTGTTCCTTGCCGAACGCCTTGATCTCGACGTCCACGCCAGCCGGCAGATCCAGCTTCATCAGCGCGTCCACCGTCTGCGGCGTCGGCTCGAAGATGTCGATCAGCCGCTTGTGCGTGCGCAGCTCGAACTGCTCGCGCGACTTCTTGTCGACGTGCGGCGAGCGCAGCACCGTCCACTTGTTCTTCTCGGTCGGCAGCGGAATCGGCCCCGCCAGCCGCGCCCCGGTGCGCCGCGCCGTGTCCACGATCTCCGTCGTCGACTGATCCAGCACCCGGCTGTCGTAGGCCTTGAGTCGGATGCGGATCTTGTCGCTAAAAGGTGAAGCCATTTATCTGAATCCTGTCAATTCCCAACGACCAACTTCCAACTCCCGAATAACTCCCAACTCCCAACTCCCAGTCAGCGCCTGGGAGTTTTGGGAATTGGGCGTTGCCCGTTGGGAGTTGACGGCGAAGTCTCCCCTACGTCTTTCCTTGCACCCGCGCCACGACCTCTTCGCTCACGTTGTTGGGCGCCTGCTCGTACCGATCGAAGTGCATCGAGTAGCTGGCGCGCCCCTGGGTGCGTGAGCGGAGATCCGTGGCATAGCCGAACATCTCGGCCAGCGGCACCCGCGCGTTGATGATCTGCGAGCCGCCGCGCTCGTCCTGCGAGAGGATCTGGCCGCGCTTGCTCGAGATCTGGCCCATGATGTCCCCCATGTATTCCTTGGGGACGACCACCTCGACCCGCATCACGGGCTCGAGCAGCACCGGCTTGGCCTTCTTCGCCGCGTCCTGGAACGCCATCGAGCCGGCGATCTTGAACGCCATTTCCGACGAGTCGACGTCGTGGTACGAACCGTCGTACAGCTCGACGCGGACATCGTCGATCGGATAGCCGGCGAGCACGCCGCGGGTGAGCGCTTCCTTGATCCCTTCGTCGATCGGCTTGATGAATTCCTTGGGGATGGAGCCGCCGACGATCTTGTTCTCGAACACGTAGCCGGTCCCCGGCTCGCCCGGGAACACGTGGATCTTGGCGTGGCCGTACTGCCCGCGGCCGCCCGTCTGCTTGGCGTACTTCATCTCGCCGTCAGCCGGACGGGTGAGCGTTTCCTTGTAGGCGACCTGCGGACGGCCCACCGTCGCCTCGACGCTGAACTCGCGCTTCAGCCGGTCGACGATGATCTCGAGGTGCAGCTCGCCCATGCCCGCGATCACGGTCTGTCCGGTCTGCTGGTCGGTGTTGACGCGGAACGTCGGGTCCTCCGCCATCAGCTTCTGCAGGCCGGCGCCGAGCTTCTCCTGGTCGGCCTTGGTCTTCGGCTCGATCGCGAGCTGAATGACCGGCTCGGGGAAGTCCATCGACTCGAGCACGATCGGCTTCTTCTGATCGCAGATCGTGTCGCCGGTCGAGACGCTCTTCAGCCCGACCGCCGCGGCGATGTCGCCGGCGTAGACTTCCTTGATCTCTTCACGCTTGTTGGCGTGCATCTTCAGCAGGCGGCCGATGCGCTCGTTCCGCTGCTTGGTCGAGTTGTAGATGGTCGACCCGGCGGTGAGCACGCCCGAGTAGACGCGGATGAACGTCAGCTGACCGACGAACGGATCGGTCATGATCTTGAAGCCGAGCGCGGCGAACGGCGCGTCGTCGGCAGCCGGACGCTCTTCGACGGCCTCCGGCCCCTTGTCGGGATTGAAGCCCTTGATCGCCGGCACGTCGACCGGCGACGGCAGGTAGTCGACGACCGCGTCGAGCAGCGGCTGCACGCCCTTGTTCTTGAACGCCGATCCGCAGATCACCGGCACGAAGGCGGGCTCCGCCTTCTCCCCTTCGGTGTGGACCGAGGCGTTGACGCGCTTGCGCAGCGCCGCCTTGATCTCCTCCTCGGTGATGTCTTCGCCGTGGAGGTACTTCTCGAGAATCTTGTCGTCCGCCTCGCTGACCTTCTCGATCAGCTGCTCGCGGAAGTGCCTGGCCTCCTCGAGCATGTCGGCCGGAATCTCGCCGACGATGTAGTCGGCGCCCATCGTCTCGTCCTTGTAGGTGATCGACTTCATCTTGATGAGATCGACCACGCCGATGAACTTGTCCTCGGCGCCGATGGGCAGCTGAATCGCGACCGGGTTGCCGCCCAGCTTGGTCACGATCTGATCGAAGGTGCGGCGGAAGTCGGCGCCGATGCGATCCATCTTGTTGACGAAGCAGATGCGCGGCACGCGGTACTTGTCGGCCTGGCGCCACACCGTCTCGGACTGCGGTTCGACGCCGGCCACCGAGTCGAACACCGCGACCGCGCCGTCGAGCACGCGCAGCGAGCGCTCGACTTCGGCGGTGAAGTC